>NZ_CAXFDV010000179.1:0-6682 GCF_964001545.1 uncultured Aquincola sp. | reverse complement strand
TCGTCGCGCATCACCCGCTCGACGTTTTCCACCACCACGATGGCGTCGTCCACCAGCAGGCCGATGGCCAGCACCAGGCCGAACATGGTCAGCGTGTTGATCGAGTAGCCGAAGGCCGCCAGCACGCCAAAGGTGCCAAGCAGCACCACCGGCACCGCAATGGCCGGGATCAGCGTGGCGCGGAAGTTCTGCAGGAAGATGTACATCACCACCACCACCAGCAGCATGGCCTCGAACAAGGCCTTGACCACCTCGTCGATGGAAGCGCCGATGAAGGGCGTGGTGTCGTAGTTCAGCACCGGCTCCAGGCCGGGCGGGAAGGTGGGGCGCAGCTCCTCGATCTTGGCTTTGACCGCATCGGCCACTTCCAGCGCATTGGCACCGCTGGACAGGATGACCCCCAGGCCGGCACCGGGCTGGCCGTTCAGGCGCGTGCTCACCGTCAGGTTCTCGGCGCCCAGCTCCACCCGGGCCACGTCCTTCATGCGCACCAGCGCGCCATCGGGCGTGCTCTTGAGCACCACGTTCTCGAACTGCTCGACCGTCTGCAGCTTGCTGCGCGCGGTGATGGTGGCATTGAGCTGCTGGCCGGGCAGTGCCGGCAGCGCGCCCAGCTGGCCGGCCGACACCTGCGCGTTCTGCGCATTGATGGCGGTGGACACGTCCGACGGCATCAGGCCGTACTTCTCGAGCTTGGCGGGGTCGAGCCACAGCCGCATGGCATAGCCGGTGCCCAGCGTGCGGGCCTCGCCCACGCCGTCGATGCGGCTGATGATGTCCAGCAGGTTGGTGGTGACGTAGTCGCCGATGTCGACGTTCGACATGCTGCCGTCCGCCGAGATGAAGTTCATGATCAGCAGCCAGTCGCTGCCCGCCTTGGTGACGGTCACGCCCTGGCTTTGCACCGTCTGCGGCAGCCGCGACATGGCCTGCTGCAGCTTGTTCTGCACCTGCATCTGCGCCACGTCGGGGTTGGTGCCCGCGTTGAAGGTGAGCGTGGTGCGCGAGGTGCCCGACGAACTGCTCGTCGACTGCATGTAGGTGAGGTTGTCCAGCCCCTTGAGCTGCTGCTCGATCACCTGCGTGACCGAGTCTTCCACCGTCTTGGCCGAAGCGCCGGTGTAGGTGGCGTTGATCGAGATGCGCGGCGGCGCGATGTCCGGGTACTGCTCCAGCGGCAGGTTGCGGATGGACAGCCCCCCCGCCAGCATGATGACGATGGCGATGACCCACGCGAAGATGGGCCGGTCGATGAAGAAGCGGGCCATGGCGGTGCGCTCCTTCAGCGGGTGGCGGGCAGCGCAGCGGCGGCCGCTGCGGCGGCGGCACCCGCGGTGGCGCCGCCACCGGCCGGCGCGCTGGCGCCACCGGCGCTGCTGGCCGCCGCGGCCACGGCACGCACGGTGTCGCCGGGCTTGACGCGCAGCGAGCCTTCCACGATCACCCGGTCGCCGGCCTGCAGCCCGCCCGTGACCTGCCAGCGGTTGCCGATCGCGCGGTCCACCGTCACCGGGCGCCGCGCCACCTTGTTCTCGGCATCCACCACCAGGGCCGAGGCCTTGCCGGTGGCATTGCGGCTGACTGCCTGCTGCGGCACCAGCAGCGCCTCGTCCTGCACGCCGGCCTGCAGCCGCGCGCGCACGTACATGCCCGGCATCAGCAGGCCCTGCGGGTTGGGCACCACCGCCCGCAGCGTGATGCTGCCGGTGCCGGTGTCCACGTTCACGCCGGCGAAGGCCAGCTTGCCTTCCTGCGGGTACTGGCTGCCGTCTTCCAGCACCAGCGTCGTGCGCGCCTGCCCATCGGCATCACGCTGCAGCCGGCCAGCGGCCAGCTCGCGCTTCAGGCGCAGCACCTCGGTGCTGGACTGCGTCACGTCCACGTGGATGGGGTCCAGCTGCTGCACCGTGGTCAGTGCCGTGGCCTGGTTGGCGGTGACCAGCGCGCCCGGCGTGACGGTGGACAGGCCCACCCGGCCCGAAATGGGCGCGGTGATGCGCGTGAAGCCCAAGTTGATGCGCGCGGTTTCCAGCGTGGCGCGGGCCACGCCCAGGTCGGCCTCGGCCTGCTGCAGCGCCGCCTGCGACTGCTCGTTGGCCTGCTGGCTGATGGCGTCGATCTTCACCAGCTCGGCATTGCGGCGGGCGGTGGTCTGCGCCACCGCCACCGCCGCCTCAGCCTTGCGCAGGCTGGCCTGGGCGCTGTTGAAGGTGGCCTGGAAGCTGGCCGGCTCGATCAGGTAGAGCACGTCGCCGGCCTTGACCATCGAGCCTTCGGTGAACAGGCGCTTTTGCACGATGCCCCCCACCTGCGGCCGGATCTCGGCCACCAGCCGGGCCGAGGTGCGGCCGGGCAGCTCGGTGGTCACGGCCAGCCGTTCGGGTTGCAATGTAACCACGCCCACTTCCTTGGGGCCGGCCGGTGCGGAGGCTTTCTTGTCGTCGGCCTTGGAGCAGGCGGCCAGCGCCAGGGTGGCGGCCAGCAGCAGGACGGGCAGGCGGGCGCCGCGGGTGGGTGCGGTCAGGGCAGGGCAAGGGCATTTCATGCGGGCGATGCTGGCGGACGAATGTGGAGGGATGTTGAAGGCGGTTACAAGTGCGGGCCTTGCGGCGTGGCGCTTGCACCCGGCGCCCGAACGCGGTGAGATCGGCGTGGCATGAAGATCAGCATCACGGCCCGGTTGTTTCTGGCGGTGCTGGCCATCGCTGCCTTCGCCGTGCTGGCGATGGGCGTGGCCGCGCACCTGAGCTACACCCGCGGCTTCATCGGCTACCTGAACGAACAGGCGCTGCTGCGCATGGACGCAGCCGTGCCGCGGCTGGCCCGCGCCTATGCGGCCAATGGCAGCTGGGGCTTCGTGCAGGGCAACCGGCCCGAGTGGTTCCGCATCCTGCGGGTGCCGGCCAGCGACGCAGCTTCCGTGCCCGCCAACGGCAGCGGCCGCGCGCCGCCGCAGGTGTCCGACCTCACCGGCGCGCTGCTGCGCTTCACCCTGCTGGACGAACAGGAGCGCTTCGTCGTCGGCTATGGCGCGCTGGGCGCCGATTCGGTGCGGCGCGAGATCGTGGTGGACGGCGAGCGCGTGGGCTGGCTGATGATGGCGCCGTTCCAGACCGTCAGCGGCGGTGGCGACCAGCGCTTCGAGTGGCACCAGATCCGCGCCAGCTGGGCCATCGGCGCGGTGTGCGTGCTGCTGGCCGCCGTCATCGCGCTGTGGGTGGCGCGGCGGCTGCTGCGCCCGGTGCGCCAGGTGGCGGCGGCCACCCACCGGCTGGCGGCGGGTGAATACGGCAGCCGTGTGGTGGTGGATGCCGACGACGAAGTGGGCCAGCTGGCGCGCGACTTCAACACCCTGGCCGACACGCTGGAGCGCAACGAGCGCATGCGCCGCGACTTTCTGGCCGATGTGTCGCACGAGCTGCGCACGCCGCTGGGCGTGCTGCACGGCGAGCTGGAAGCCATCGAGGACGGCGTGCATGCGATGACGCCGGCCACCGTCAAGTCGCTGCAGGCCGAGGTGGCCACGCTGAACAAGCTGGTCAGCGACCTCTACGACCTGTCGCTGGCCGACGTGGGCGCGCTCACCTACCGCAAGGCGCCGGTGGACATCGTCGACCTGCTGTGCACCACGCTCGATGCCTTTGCCGGCCGCCTGGCCGATGCCGGGCTGGCGCTGCGCACCGAGCTGCCGGCCGAGCCGCCGGTGGTGCTGGCCGACGAGCGCCGGCTGCAGCAGCTCTTCAACAACCTGATGGAAAACAGCGTGCGCTACACCGACGCCGGCGGCCAGCTGCTGGTGCGGGTGCAGGCCGAGCCTGGCGGCCAGGCCGTGAAGCTCGAGTTCGAGGACTCGGCGCCCGGCGTGCCGGCGCACCGTGTCACGCGCCTGTTCGACCGCTTCTACCGGGTGGAAGGCTCGCGCAGCCGCGCCAGCGGTGGCGCCGGGCTGGGCCTGGCCATCTGCCGCAGCATCGTGGCCGCGCACGGCGGCCGCATCGACGCCGGCCCTTCGGCGCTGGGCGGGCTGGCGATGCGGGTGGTGCTGCCCACCTCGGGCGAGGCGGCGGCATGAACGGCGCTTCCGCCCGCATCCTCGTGGTGGAGGACGAACCCAAGATGGCCAGCCTGATCGGCGACTACCTGCGCGCCGAAGGGCATGAGCCGCAGTGGATCGCCGACGGCCGCGAGGTGCTGCCGGCCATCGAAGCGCAGCCGGCCGACCTGGTGCTGCTGGACATCATGCTGCCGGGCATGGACGGGCTGGCCGTGTGCCGCGCGCTGCGCGAGCGCAGCGACGTGCCCATCGTGATGCTCACCGCCCGGGTGGAAGAGGCCGACCGCCTGCTGGGCCTGGACCTGGGCGCCGACGACTACATCTGCAAGACGCCCTTCAGCCCGCGCGAGATCATGGCGCGGGTGCGCGCCATCCTGCGCCGCGCCCGCCGCGGCCCGCCGCCCATGCCCGGCCCGCTGCAGATCGACGAGGCCGGCTGGCGCGCCAGCTGGCGCGGCGTGCCGCTGGAGCTGACGCCGGTGGAATTCCGCCTGCTCAAGGCGCTGGCCGCCACGCCGGGCCGCGTGTTCTCGCGCGACAGCCTGCTCGACCGTCTGCACGACGACGGCCGCGCCGTCACCGACCGCGCGGTGGACAGCCACGTCAAGAACCTGCGCCGCAAGCTGGAAGCGGCAGCGCCCGGCCAGGACCCCATACGCAGCATCTACGGCGTGGGCTACAAGCTGGAGCTTTAGCCGCCGAAGCGGCGCTTTAGGGGGCCACGCCCAGGGCTTTGGGCGATAAGCTGGGCCGAGCATCACTCTCCCGGTCCCATGCCGCCGCAGGACTCCAGCTTCACGCTCGATCCGGTCGAGCTGCAGCAGCGCAAGCTGGTCAATGCACGTCGCGTGCATGCGGTGCAGATTCCGCTGGTCCGCTTGATCGGCTTTGCCGTGCTGTGCTTCATGGCCGTGATCAGCACGCCCGGCAGCCGCCAGCACGATCCGGCGCTCTGGGCCCTGGTGGCCGCCAACATGGGCTACGGCCTGGTGAGCTGGGTGGTGCTGTGGCGCTTGTATGGCCGCACCGGCCGCTTCGACCTGAGCCTGCTGTTCATGCACCTCGACCTGCCGATGTGGCTGCTGACGCTGCACTGGCTGGAGCAGACGCACCTGTTCTTCGGCTACCTGCTGCTGGTGCGCGTGGCCGACCAGGTGGGCTATGGCTTCCGGCGGGCGCTCTACTTCAGCCACGTGGTGGTGGCCGGCTACCTGGCCTATGTGCTGCTGCTGGCCACGCTGGGCCTGGAAGAGGGCCGCTGGGGCGAGCGTCTGGCCCTGGCCACGGTGATGTACCTGACCGGTGGGTACCTGGCCTTCACCGGCTTCGTCACCGAGCGGTTGCGGCTGCGCACCCGCACCGCGGTGCGCACCGCGCGCCAGCTGGTGGACACGCTGGAAGGCAAGACCGGCGAGCTGGAAGCGCAGGCCCATGAGCTGCGCCTGGCGCGCCGCATGGCCGAGCAGGCCAGCGTGGCCAAGTCGCGCTTTCTGGCGATGATGAGCCACGAGATCCGCACCCCGATGAACGGCGTGCTGGGCGCCACCGAGCTGCTGCTGGGCACGCCGCTGGCCGACGACCAGCGCCGCTATGCCGAGACGGCGCGGCAATCGGGCCAGGTGCTGCTGGGCATCATCGACAACGTGCTCGACCTCTCGCGCATCGAGGCCGGCCGCATGGAACTGGCGCCCGAGCCGGTGGACCTGCGCCGGCTGGTGGACGAAACCATGGCCGTGCTGCGGCCGCAGGCCCAGTTCAAGCGCCTGCGCCTGCAGGCCGAGGTGGCGCCCGAGGTGCCGCAGCAGGTGCTGGCCGATCCGCTGCGGCTGCAGCAGGTGCTGCTGAACCTGCTGTCCAACGCCGTCAAGTTCACGCCGCACGGCCAGGTGGCGCTGCGTCTGGACTGCCAGCCGGCGGCGGCCGGCCAGCAGCTCGTGTTCGAGGTGGAGGACACCGGCATCGGCATCTCGCCGGCGCAGCGGGCGCACATCTTCGAGCCCTTCGTGCAGGCCGATTCGTCCACCACCCGCAGCCATGGCGGCAGCGGCCTGGGCCTGTCCATCGTACAGCAGCTGCTGCGGGTGATGGGCGGCGAGATCCGCGTGCACAGCACGCCGGGGCAGGGCAGCTGCTTCGTGTTCACGCTGCCGGTGCAGCCGGTGCCCGGCGTGGCGCCGGCGGCGCCATCCGCTGGGCCACGGCCGGCCGCGGTGGTGCACCGGCAGGCGCCAGCGCCCGAGCCGCCGCGCCAGCGCCGCCGGGTGCTGCTGGCCGAGGACAACGAGGTCAACCAGATGGTGCTGCGCGAGATGCTCGACCGCCTGCACTGCGAGGTGGACGTGGTGGCCGATGGCGCGCAGGCCTGCCAGGCGGTGCGGCAGCGGCCCTATGCGCTGGTGTTCATGGACTGCCACATGCCGGGCACCGATGGCTTCGAGGCCGCGCGCAGCATCCGCGCCGCCGAAGCGCGCGAGCAGCCCGGCCCGCGGCATCTGCCCATCGTGGCCCTGACCGCCGCCGCCATGCCCGAAGACCAGGCCGCCTGCCGCGCGGCCGGCATGGACGACTTCCTCAGCAAGCCGGTGACGATGGCGCAGCTGTCGGCCACGCTGGCCCGCTGGGCGCCGG
>NZ_CAXFDV010000178.1:0-7839 GCF_964001545.1 uncultured Aquincola sp. | reverse complement strand
CGAGCACCTGCGCCGCTTCGACCGCATCACCGCGGTGGAACTGGCGCTGCGCGACCGGCGCCTCGGCTTCCACCGCGGCGAGGCGCCGCCCAAGGTGTCGCGCTACGTGGGGCAGGCGGTGGAGCGCTAGCGGGCAAGACCGGCGGCTGGCGGCTCAGCGCTGTGCGCCGCCGTCGGCGCGGAACCGCGCCCGCTCTTCATCGCTCATCTGCACCCAGGCCGGGCCGAATCGACGAGCCATGCGGCGCTCCCAGCGGTCTGCGCCCGACACGCGCCAGCGGGGCTTGCGCACCAGCAAGGCCACGCCGATGCCGATGAGCAGCAACGGCCACAGCAGCTGCATCATCTCGCGGTCGATGTAGCCGTAGTGCTTGAGCAGCCCGAACCCGCCGATGAGGACGAGGACGATCGGGAAGATGCGCATGGTCGGCTCCTGGCAGGACGGATGGTGACCACCGATGTTGCAGCCAGCCGGCTGCAACACCCATCCCCAGCATGCAATCCGCCTACAGCCGGACGCTGCGTCCCACGAACAGGATGGGCCCGGTGGGCCGGCCGATGGTGGAGCCGCCTTCGGGCTCCAGCGTGATCTCGAACAGCTGCTGGGCGCCCACGCCGGGCAGGCGGGTGGCGGGGATCTCGACCGTCTGGCCGGCGGCCACCAGGCCCAGCGAGGTGGGGCCGGCCGCGCCTTCGGGCTTGGTCCAGAACTGCCACACGCGGCCCGGCGGCACGCTGCCCGCATCGGCGGTGGGCACCAGGCGCAGCAGGCCGCCTTCGCGCACCTCCACCACCCAGCCGGTGGTGCGCTGGTCGGGGCTTTGCAGCACGGCCAGGTAGCGCGGCCCTTCGGGCGCGGCGGGCTGCAGCGGCGCCAGCCGCAGCACCACCGCCATCAGCACGGCCGACAAGGCCAGCGCGCCCACCGACAGCCCCTGCCACAGGCCCAGCCGCTGCCACCAGGGCGCCCGGGCAGTGGGGGCGCGGCGCGCAGCGGCCCGCGACGTCGGCTGGGGCAGACCCGCCTCGATGCGGGGCCACAGCGCGGCCGAGGGCTCGGCCGCGGGGCTGTGGCGCGTCAACGGCAGCAGCCGGTCCTGCCAGGCGTAGACCTCGGCTTGCAGCCCAGCGTCTTGCGCCAACGCCGCGGTCACGGCCGCATGGTCTTCGGGCGACAAGGTGCCCAGCACGTATTCACCCGCCGCGGCAGACCGCTCGGCGGGATCGCGCAGGTCGATCATGCGAGGCACTCCTTCAGGCTGGCCAGGCTGCGGCGGATCCACGACTTGACGGTGCCCAGCGGCGTCTGCAGCCGCTCGGCGATCTGCTCATGGGTGTAGCCCTCGACGAAGGCCTGCACCACGCACGCCCGCCGCTGCGCGTCGAGCCGCTGCAGGCAGCGCTCCAGACTGTCGGCGTCCAGGCCGCGATCGGTTTCGTCGTCCATCGCGCCGGCGGCCTGCTGCGCGTCCGACAGGCTGGCCAGCGCGGGGGCCTCCAGCATCTGCAGGCGCTGCGGCGCACGCAGCTCCGCCAGCGCCCGGTGGCGCACGATGGTGTAGATCCAGCCGCGGGCCGACCCCAGCGCCGGCTGGAAGCTGGCCGCGTGCTGCCACACCTGCAGCATGGCGTCGTGCAGCACGTCTTCGGCCAGCGCACGGTCGCGCACGATGCGCAGCGCCACGCCCAGCAGCCAGCGCCCTTCGTGCTCGTACAAGGCGCGCAGCGCAAAGCGCTCGCCGCGGGCACAGGCCAGCACGGCGGCTTCATGGTCGAACGGGGGCGGTGTGGGGGGCATGCGTCAGGTCAGCGGCGCCGGGCCGGCGCCGCGCACTCTAGCAGCGCCCCGGCCGGGCTCAGGCCGCCTTCCAGTAGATGTAGTCGGCCTGGTACTTGACCACCTGCTTGCGGCCGAGCGCAGCACCGTCGCACACGCTGGCAGGCGCCACACCGCCCTGGGTGGCCACGCGCTGGATGTAGGCGATGCCGTTCATCGCGCCCATGCCGGTGGCCGGGTTGGCCTTGACCAGCTGCAGCGGGATGCTGCCTGCCATGGCCGGCGCCACCGCCACCTGCGTGCCGGTGATCCTGGAACCGTCGTTGGCCGCCCAGGTGGCCGGCGGGCCGTAGTAGCTGCCCACCTTGGCGCCCATGCGGTTGTTGAGGTCGGCCTGCGGGCCGACGAACACCCATTCATGGCCGGCACCAGTGGTCTTGGCGCGGCATTCGTAGGTGATCTCGCCCACGCCCACGGTCTCCATCGCCACACGGTGGCCGGCGGGCACCTTCACCGCGTCGGGCAGTGCGTCCTGGTTGAAGCGGGCCGAGGTCATCGGCATGCCGCCGCAGGCCGACAGCAGTGCCACGGTGGCCAGGGCAACGGAGGTGAAAACGATCGAGCGCATGGTCTTGTCCTTCAAGCGGTAGTGATGGGCGCCACGTCAGGCGACGGGCGGTGGCCGGGGCTCACCTCTGCTCTAGAAGCCAGGCGCGCCTTCAGATGCAGCACGCGCGAAAAAAGATGTAACGGCTGTCTGCGCAGCGGCGTTGCTAGGGGTGGCCCTGCGCGGCGCATTCCGTAGGCTGCGGCCCACTGCGACAGACGCCCTGCGCCACGGGGCCCCTGCGATGACGTTGTACGACCCGCACCTCACCCCCACCCGCCGCTGGCGACTTGTCGGCGCCGCCTGCCTGCTCGGCGCCGCAGCGCTGATGCCGCCGGCCGCTTCGGCCCAATACACCATGGAGTTCGCGCAGACCTATGCGGCGCCGACCTCCAACTTCATCAGCAACACCTTCCTGAACCAGGCAGCGCTGATCAACGCCACCCGCCCCGATGCGCCGCGCGCGGCGGCCCCGGCAGCGCTGCCGATGGCGCCGCCCCGGGTCGAACGCAGCGCCGCCGAGCTGGCGCAGGCCGCGCCCCCGGCGCAACGCGCGAAGCTAGAGAAGGTCTACGCGCAGCTGATGCCCGGCTACCAGCAGCTGGAACGGCAGCTGGGCTGGCCCGCCGAGGACGTGGCCGGCGCGGTGGTGGCCCTGCTGGCCGGCAACTACATGGCCATGACCGGCACCGAGCCCAGCGACCAGGCCGTGAGCGCCGCCGGCCACCAGCTGCGGGCCAGTGCGCAACTGCAGGCCCTGCTCGCCCAGCTCAATGCCACCGACCGCCGGCGCCTCTATGAACAATGCGCGATGCTCGGCACCTTCATGGCGCTGGCCCACCGCAGCAGCCAGCAACAGCCACCCCAGGTGGTGTCCAACCTGCGTCATGCCGCCCGCGAGAACCTGCGGGCGGTGTTGGGCCCTGCGGCTGAGGGTCTGAGCTTCTCTGCGCGGGGGCTGCAATTCCGGTGATTAAAGAATCACAAGTGACCAGCCGATAGCCTGGATTCCTGCGGCAGACCGCCGCGTTTTCCAGCCTGTGAGACAAGCCACATGCAGTACACCTCGCGCATCGCTGCCACCCTGTTGACCGCAGCCTGCTTCGCCCTGCCCGCCGCCGCGCAGGAGCGGGGCACCAAGGAAGAAGCCAAGGCCATGGCCGACGCCGCTTTCGAGCACATCAAGAAGGTGGGCACCCAGAAGGCCTACGCCGACTTCACCACCGACAAGGCCGCCTGGACCAAGAAGGACCTCTACGTGATGGTCTATGACAGCAAGGCCGTGGTGCTGGCGCACGGTGGCAACGACAAGCTGCTGGGCAAGGACATGTCGGCCGTCAAGGACGGCAACGGCAAGCCGGTGGTCACCGGCCTGATCGACATCGCGGCCAAGGGCGGCGGCTGGTACGACTACGACTGGCCGGACCCCATCTCCAAGAAGATGATGGCCAAGTCCACCTATGCCCGCAAGCAGCCCAACGGCGAGGGCTTCATCGGCGTGGGCATCTACCGCTGAGCGGCCTGGCACAGACGACGAACCAGGCAAGTCATGAACCAGTTCTTTCGCAATGCCTCGATCGGTGTGAAGGTGTCGCTGGCGCCGGCCTTCGTGGCGCTGTGCCTGTTGGTGGTGGCGGCGGTGGGCTGGTTCGCCAACCGCTCGCTCACCAACGAGCTGCACGAAATCGGCGATGAAGGCGTGGCCCGCATCGTCAAGGCCGAGACGCTGGCGCAGGAGCTCACGCAACTGCATCAGCTGATCTACCAGAGCCTGACCTGGGAGGCCATCGGCCAGCGGGCGGAAATGATCAAGCAGCTCGACGACCGCATCGGTGCCCAGCTGCAGGCCTTCGAGAAGGCGGTGCACGCCGCCGCCAGCGACGCCGCCCTGTCCGACAAGGACCGCGCCGTGCTGGCGCCCATCGCCCAGGGCTACACGGCCTATGCCAAAAGCGCGCGCGACACCCTGGAGATCAAGACTGCCGGCGTGGCCACGGCCGCCAGCTTCGTGGTGACGCTGGACAACCAGTTCGCCGCCACCCAGCAGCAGCTCAAGGACTACATCGCCCGCGAACAGGCGCAGACGGCGCAAAGCGTGGCCGAAGCTTCGGCCACGGCCCAGCGCCACAGCCACGTCATCCTTGGCGCCACCCTGGCGGCGCTGGTGCTGGCGGGGCTGATGTCGGTGGCCATCGTGCGGGCGATCAGCCAGCCGCTGGGCCATGCGGCGCAGCTGGCCGGGCAGCTGGCGCAGGGCGACCTGACGCGCATCGAGCAGGCCACCTCGGCCGATGCCACCGGCCGCGTGCTGGCGGCGCTGGGCGAGGTGTCGCGCGGCCTCAGCGGCATCGTGGTGGACATCCGCCGCACCGCCGACGAGATCAGCACCGCCTCGGGCGAGATCGCCACCGGCAACAGCGATCTGTCCTCGCGCACCGAGAACACCGCCGCCGCGCTGCAGGAAACGGCCGCTTCCATCGAGCAGCTGGCCGCCACCATCCGCAACAGCGCCGACCATGCGCGTGAGGCCAACACCATGGCGCACGATGCCTCCAACGTGGCCCGCGAAGGCGGCCAGATGGTGGCCGACGTGATCCAGACCATGGAGGCCATCAACGCCCAGGCCAAGAAGATCGGCGAGATCATCGGCACCATCGACGGCATCGCGTTCCAGACCAACATCCTGGCGCTCAATGCCGCGGTGGAGGCGGCACGCGCTGGCGAACAGGGCCGCGGTTTTGCGGTGGTGGCCGGCGAGGTGCGCAGCCTGGCCCAGCGCAGTGCCGATGCGGCGCGCGAGATCCGCACGCTGATCAGCAGCTCGGTCGAGCAGATCGACGCCGGCGCGGTGAAGGTGCAGGCGGCGGGCCAGACCATGGGCCGCATCGTCAGCGCCATCGAACGTGTGGCCGGCAGCGTGGAAGACATCTCGCGGGCCACGGCCGAGCAGGCCAGCGGCATTGCGCAGGTGAACCAGACGGTCTCGGAGATGGACCGCTCGACCCAGCAGAATGCGGCGCTGGTGGAAGAGGCGTCGGCCGCCACCGAATCGCTGCGCAACCAAGCCGGGCGGCTGGTGCAGCTGCTCACGCGCTTCCGCACCGTTTGAGCACGACCTGAGCCTGCCAGCCCCGTTTCGTCGCGCTGTCCTACAGCCGGCGAAGCGGCTGGCCCACAGGCCGTGCGCCTGTGGCGGCATAGCCTCCTGGTTGCATTTGCATGCTGCCAACCAGGAGAGCCCATGCCCAGCCGCAAGACCGCGATGCCCGCACCCGCCCGCCGCCCCGCGGGCGGCGCCGCCCCCCAAGCCCTGCCCCCCGGCACCGGCCCCGGCGGTGAGACCCACCAGACGGCCGGCGTCGGCCAGCCGCTGCTCACCAGCAACCAGGGCCTGGCGGTGGCCGACAACCAGAACTCGCTGCACGGCGGCTACCGCGGCCCCACGCTGCTGGAAGACTTCCTGCTGCGCGAGAAGATCACCCACTTCGACCACGAGCGCATCCCCGAGCGCATCGTGCATGCCCGCGGCTCGGCCGCGCACGGCTACTTCGAATGCCTGCGCGACTGCAGCGAGTGGACCAAGGCCAGCTTTCTGAGCAAGGCCAAGAAGCGCACGCCGGTGTTCACCCGCTTTTCGACGGTGGCCGGCGGCGCCGGCTCGGTGGACACGCCGCGCGACGTGCGCGGCTTCGCGGTCAAGTTCTACACCGACGAAGGCAACTTCGACCTGGTGGGCAACAACATCCCGGTGTTCTTCATCCAGGACGCCATCAAGTTCCCCGACCTGATCCATGCGGTGAAGATGGAGCCCGACCGCGGCTTTCCGCAGGCGGCTTCGGCGCACGACACCTTCTGGGACTTCGTCTCGCTGATGCCCGAAAGCCTGCACATGATCATGTGGGCGATGAGCGACCGCACCATTCCGCGTTCGCTGCGCATGATCGACGGCTTCGGCGTGCACACCTTCCGGCTGGTCAATGCGGCGGGTGACTGGAAGTTCGTCAAGTTCCACTGGCGCGCCGGCCTGGGCGTGGAGTCCACCACCTGGGACGAGGCGGTGAAGATCGCCGGTGCCGACAGCGACTACCACCGCCGCGACCTGTGGGAAGCCATCGAGCGTGGCGACTTCCCGACCTGGGAGCTGGGCCTGCAGGTGTTCGACCAGGCCACCGCCGACAGCCTGCCCTTCGACGTGCTCGACCCCACCAAGGTCATCCCCGAAGAGATCGTGCCGATCGAGGTGGTGGGCCGCATGGTGCTGGACCGCAACCCGTCCAACTTCTTCGCCGAGACCGAGCAGGTGGCCTTCTGCCCCAGCCACATGGTGCCGGGCCTGGACTTCAGCAACGACCCGCTGCTGCAGGGTCGGCTGCACTCGTACCTGGACACGCAGCTGTCGCGCCTGGGCACGCCCAACTTCCACCAGCTGCCCATCAACCAGGCGCGCTGCCCGGTGACCAACTTCCAGCGCGACGGCCAGATGCAGATGCAGGTGCCCACCGGCCGCGTGGCCTACGAGCCCAATTCGCTGGGCAGCCGGCTGCCGCGTGAATCGCCCGAGCGCGGCTTCAACAGCGTGGCGGTGGAAGAGACCGGCCCCAAGCAACGTCTGCGGCCCGAGAGCTTTGCCGACCACTATTCGCAGGCGCGCCTCTTCTTCCGCTCGATGACCGCGCCCGAGCAGGGCCACATGGTCAATGCACTCGCCTTCGAGCTGGGCAAGGTGGAAACCGGCGCTGTGCGCGACCGCGTGCTGTCGCACCTGGTGCTGATCGACGAGACCCTGGCCCAGGGCGTGGCCGACAAGCTGGGCGTGGCGCCGGGCAGCATCTCGCAGGCCACGCCGGCCCGCGAGCCGCAGGATCTGCCGCCCTCGCCGGCGCTGAGCCAGGTGGCCACCCGTGCCGGCGGCCTCAAGGGCCGTCACCTGGCCATGCTGGTGGCCGAAGGCGCCGATGCCGAACTGGTGAACACCACCAAGCAGGCGCTGGAAAAAGCCCGTGCCCGCGTGTCCGTCATCGCCGCCAAGATCGAAGGCGTGCAGCTGTCCGACGGCAGCCTGCTCAAGGCCGACGGCGCGCTGGCCGGCTCACCGTCGTGCCTGTTCGGCGCGGTGATCGTGCTGGGCAGCGAAGCCGGCATCCAGCCGCTGCTGGGCCACCCGGCGGCGCTGGACTTCCTGCGCGACGCCTGGCGCCACCTCAAGGCCATCGGCCTGGACGCAGCCGGCCAGCAACTGGCCCAGGCCGCCGGCATCGGCAACGACGAAGCGGTGCTGATGCTGACCGACCGCAAGACGGTGGCCAAGTACCTGAAGGTGGCCGCCGCGGGCAAGTACTTTGCGCGTGAAGGGCAGCCGGGGACGGACGCCTGACAGGCGGCGCGAGCCGGCACCCGGCTTGCCGTGGCGGTGGCACCCATTCAGCGGAGCCATCGCCATGCATCCAAAACCGAT
>NZ_CAXFDV010000177.1:0-5060 GCF_964001545.1 uncultured Aquincola sp. | reverse complement strand
TTTACAAAGTCACACCACTGAAGACCCACCCGTCCGCCGGGCCGCCCCAAGGATGGGTGCTCCCCCTCGGGGGGGGCGCGAGCGCAGC
Organism: uncultured Aquincola sp.; assembly: GCF_964001545.1. Taxonomy (NCBI): domain Bacteria; kingdom Pseudomonadati; phylum Pseudomonadota; class Betaproteobacteria; order Burkholderiales; family Sphaerotilaceae; genus Aquincola; species uncultured Aquincola sp. Next base: position 4,972 of record NZ_CAXFDV010000177.1, on the reverse strand, counting down.
GAGCTTGGGGGCCGACCCACCCGTCCGCCGGGCCGTCCCAAGGACGGATGCTCCCCCTCGGGGGGGCGCGAGCGCAGCGAGCTTGGGGGCCTACATCAAGCTGGCTGGAAGCCGCTCGCGCGGATGATCTTCGTCCACACCGCGGTATAGGCCCGCTCGCGGGCGCCCAGCTGGGCTGCGTTCATGTAGCCCACGCTCAGGCCCATGTTGGTCAGCCGCTCCTTCACCTCGGCCTGCGCCAGCACGCGGGCCAGCGCCTCGGAGAAGCGGTCCAGCCCCTCCTTGGGCGCGCCGGCGGGCGCGAACACGCCGTAGTAGGGCAGCTCCTCGAAGCCGCTCACGCCCACTTCGGCCAGCGTGGGCACGTCGGGCAGCAGGGCCTGGCGCTTGTCGCCCATCACCGCCACCACGCGCACCTTGCCGCTGCGGTGGTTCTCGATCAGGTCGGGGATGGAGCCCACGCCGCCGGCGATCTGGTTGCCCAGCATGTCGGCCATCATCGGCGCGCTGCCGCGGTACGGCGCCGAGATGAGGTCGACGCCGAACTTCTGCGCCAGCACCTTGACCATGAACTCGGGCACCGAAGCCGGCGCCGGAATGCCCAGCGCGCTCTTGCCGCCCTGGCTGGTCTTGACCCACTGCACGTACTCGGCCACCGACTTGGCCGGCGTGCCGCCCGACAGCGCCAGCGCATTGGCAAAGGTGGCAAAACCCGCCACCGGCACGAAGTCGTGCGCGGGGTCGAAGCCCGGCGTCTTGACCACCAGCGGCAGGATGGAGATGGTGTGGTCGTGGGTGAGGAACAGCGTGTGGCCGTCGGCCGGCGCGGCCTTCAGCGCCTGCGCGGCCAGCTGGCCGCCGGCACCGGCCTTGTTCTCGACCAGGAAGTTGGCACCGCCCAGCTCGGGCTTGAGCTTCTCGGCCAGCAGGCGGGCCACCGCATCGGTGCCGCCGCCCGGCGGAAAGCCCACCAGCAGGCGGTAGGTCTTGTCCGATTGCGCCCACAGCATGGGCGCGGCCAGCACGCCGGCCGAAGCGGCCAGCCCCTGCAGGGCGCGGCGGCGGGTGATGGACGGGCGGTCCGTCTGGGTGGGGGCGGTCATCACGATCTCCTGGTTCAACGACTGGGGGCGAATGTAGCAACGAGACCCAGGGAGGCGGCAGCAGGCGCTGCCGGCGCGGGCCTGGGCGATACTGGGCAGCCATGCAAATCCTGCGCCGCTCCACCTTGCTTGCCCGCCTCGTGCTGGCGTGCTTTCTGGTGGCCGTGGGGGTGGCCACGGCGGCGCCGCTGGTGCACCCGAAGGCGATGGAGCTGGTGTGCACCGCCGGTGGTGCCATCCAGTGGGTGATGGCGGACACCGACGCCGATGGCGATGCGCCCGCGATCGGCGCGCACACGCTGGACTGCGCGCTGTGCCTGCCGGTGGCGCTGCCGGCCACGCCGGTGCTGCCGCCGGTGGTGGCGCCGGCGCCGCCACTGCGCGCGGTGCATCCGTTCACGTCGGCCGAGATCGCGGCGCTGCTGGGTGCGCCGCTGCCGCCGCGCGGTCCGCCCGCGGCCGCCTGAAGCTGGCTGGGGCTGCCTGAGGCAGCCCACCCCCACCCCGATCGGCGATACCGCTGAAGGCCGCGCGCGCAGGGCGCCGAGGCCGCGGTCGCCCCGTTCCATCGCCGCCGCCGGGCGCGTGACCGCCTGCCGGGACCGTTTCCTGGCCGGTCGCTTGCCCCGCGGCGGCGACGAGATTGCACCCGAAGACACCCATGCTCCGTTTCCCGTCCGGCGCCGCCCGCGCGCCCCTGGCCGCCGCGGCCGCCCTTGTCCTGTCCACCACCGCCCATGCGCAGACCTCAGCCGCCGATGCGGCCGGCGACTCCACGCTGGTGCTGGGCACTGCCACCGTCAACGTCACCGCCAAGGCCCTGGGGCCGCTGCCGGCGCGCAGCGTGTTCAGCTCGGTCGACATCCTGGGCGCCAGCCTGCTGCAGGACCAGCATGTGGACTACAGCTGGGAGCTGCTGACGCGCGCCCCCGGCGTGCAGGTCACGCAGTTCAAGCAGGGCACCGATGCCGGCCGCTTCTCGTTCCGCGGCTTCAACGGCGAGGGCCGCATCAACGCCGTCAAGCTGCTGATCGACGGCATTCCCAGCAACGACAACGCGGGCGGCATGCCCTTTCTGGACGCGGTGTTCCCGCTGGACATCGAGGCCATCGAGATCGTGCGCGGCACCAACGACCCGCGCTACGGCCTGCACAACATCGCCGGCAATGCCAACGTGCGCACCCGCATCGGCGGCAACGAGGGCCGCGCCAGCGTCACCGTGGGCAGCTTCGGCACGCGCGAACTGCAGCTGGCCAAGGGCCTGGAAAGCGGCGCCTGGAGCCAGAATTACTTCATCGGCTGGCGCGACTCGGACGGCTACCGCGACCACGCCGAAGCGAAGAAGCTGGCACTGGCCGGCAAGTGGTTCTACACCGGCGCCAATGGCGCCTGGCGGGCCGGCGTGATCGCCCGCCACTACCGCAACCGCGCGCTGGAGTCGGGTTACCTGACCCGCGAACAGGCCGAAGCCGCGCCCCGCAGCTCACCCGCCTACGCGCAGGACGACCGCGGCGAACGCGACACCACCCAGCTCAGCGCGCATGTGGACGGCAGCCTCACGCCGGCGGTGTCGTGGTCGACCAAGCTGTACGTCAACCACTACGAGAACCGGCGCTGGGTGCGCTTCTCGGCCGCCGGGGTGCAGCAGGAGCGCTACAACGACGAGCGCCAGCGCGGCGCCATCGGCACGCTGACCTGGCGGCCCACCGTGAGCTGGGCGCATGAGTTCACGCTGGAAGGCGGGCTGGACGCGCAATGGCAGGACAACATCGGCCAGCGCTGGCGCACGGTCCAGCGCGTGCGCAGCTCGCAGTTCCGCGACTGGGACTTCGACCTCGACACCCGCGGCGGCTATGTGCAGGCGGTGATCCGCCCGGTGGCTGCGCTGAAGATCGTGCCGGCGCTGCGGCTGGACAAGATCAGCGGCCATTTCAACAACCGCCTGACCGGCGAGGCCTACGACGTGTACGACTACGGCCTCGTCAAGCAGCCCAAGATCAGCGTGGCCTACACCGTCTCGCCGCAGGCCAGCGTGTATGCCAACTGGGGACGCAGCTTCCAGATCGGCACTGGCATCGACGCCTACCGCACGCAGACACGCAACCTCTCGCCCTCGATCAACGACGGCTGGGAAGCCGGCCTCAAGTTCAGCCCGCTGGCCGGGCTGGAAGGCCGCGTGGCCTACTGGGAACAGCGCGCCTCGGGCGAGGTGGCGCGTGTGCTGGGCGTGGACGGCCTGCCCGACCCCGGCGGCCAGGGCAACGTCGGCCGCACGCTGCGCAAAGGCATCGACCTGCAGTTGCAGGGCCGGCCGACGGCCGGCACCACGGCCTGGGTGGCCTGGTCGCACCAGCTGGCGCGCATCACCGAACCCGACCCCAGCGCACCCACCACACGCGGCCAACAGATCGAAAACGTGCCGCGTTACCTGGCCACGGCGGGGGTGGACTGGCAGGTGCTGCCGCAGCTCAAGCTCTCGGCCTGGGCCAACGCTCAGGGCGACTACTACCTGGAGCGCAGCAACACGCTGGGCCAGGCCGGCGGCTATGCGCTGCTGAACCTGGGCGCCACCTGGCAACTGACGCCGGCCACCAGCCTGAACCTGCAGCTGAAGAACGTCACCGACCGACAGTACGTCTATGCCTGGTATGACAGCGGCTCTTCCGGCTACTCGCCCGGCGACGGCCGCAGCGCCTACTTGAGCCTGGACCTGAGGTTCTGATGGACAGCCGCGACAAGGACCTGTACCGCGCGGTGTGGCGCTGGCACTTCTATGCCGGGCTGCTGGTGCTGCCCTTCCTGGTGTGGCTGGCCATCACCGGCGGGCTGTACCTGTTCAAGGCCGAGATCGATGGCTGGTGGCACCGCGACCTGAAAGTGGTGGTGCCGGCCACCAGCGCGCCACGCCCCGCCAGCGAGTGGGTGGCCGCCGCGCTGGCCGCGCAGCCCGGCACGCTGCGCAAGCTCACGCCCGCCGCATCGGCCACCGGCTCGGCCGAGCTGGGCATCCGGCGGGCCGATGGCGAGCGGGTGACCATCTACGTCGATCCCTACCGCGCGCAGGTGCTGGGCACGCTGCCCGAGGGCGGCACGCTGGCCTGGACCATCCGCAAGCTGCACAGCCTGAAGTATTTCGGGCCGGTGGCCCGCGGCTTCATCGAGATGGCGGCCGGCTGGTCGCTGCTGCTGGTGGCCACCGGCCTCTACCTGTGGTGGCCGCGCGGCGCCCGCCAGGGCAGCGGTGGCGTGCTGACGGTGCGCGGCCGGCCGCGCCAGCGCGTGTTCTGGCGCGACCTGCATGCGGTGACCGGGCTGGGCGTGGGCGCGGTGCTGGCCTTCCTGGCCATCACCGGCATGCCCTGGTCGGTGCTGTGGGGCCAGCAGGTCAACCAATGGGCCAACGGCCACAACTTCGGCTACCCGGCCGGTGTGCGGGTGCAAGTGCCGATGTCGCAGCAACGCCTGCCCGAGACGGGCAGCACCGCCTGGTCGCTGACGCAGGCGCGGGTGCCGCAGTCGCAGGTGCCATCGTCGAGCGTGGCCGATGACCATGCCGGGCACGCCGGGCATGCAGGGCATCAGGGCCATGAGGCACCCGCCGCGCCACGGGCCGCCACCCTGCCCGGCATGCTGAGCGTGGACGCGGTCATGGCCCGGGTGCAGCGCCTGGGCCTGGCACCCGGCTACAGCGTGAGCCTGCCTGCGGGGCCCACCGGCGTGTTCACCGCTGCGGTGTACCCGCGCGATGTGGCGCAGCAGCGCGTGGTGCACCTCGACGCCTACAGCGGCGCGGTGCTGCTGGACATGGGCTATGCCGACTACGGCCCGCTGGGCCGCTGGCTGGAATGGGGCATCAACGTGCACCTGGG
>NZ_CAXFDV010000176.1:0-5679 GCF_964001545.1 uncultured Aquincola sp. | reverse complement strand
GTTCGTCGGCCAGGTGGCCAGCGACCAGCGCGACCGTGAGGCCTTCCAGGAGCTGGACTACCGCCAGGTGTTCGGCCCCGGCACGCTGGGCATGGCCAAATGGGTGGGCGAGGTGCAGGACGCCCACCGCCTGCCCGAGTACGTGGCCCGGGCCTTCCACACCGCCATGCAGGGCCGCCCCGGCCCGGTGGTGCTGGTGCTGCCCGAAGACATGCTGACGCAGCCCACCGCAGCCCCCGTGCTGCCCCGCATCGAGCCTGCCACCGCCTGGCCCGCCCCGGGCGGCATGCGCGACCTGCGTGCGATGCTGGCCGCGGCCGAGCGGCCCTTCGTCATCGCCGGTGGCAGCGGCTGGACGCCTGAAAGCGCCCAGGCTTTGCAGCGCTTTGCCGAGAACTGGGGCCTGCCGGTGGGCTGCGGCTTCCGCTTCCAGGACACCTTCGACAACCGCCACCCGCTGTATGCCGGCGACGTGGGCATCGCCATCAACCCCAAGCTGGCGCAGCGCATCCGCGAGGCCGACCTGCTGCTGGCCGTGGGCGTGCGCCTGGGCGAGATGACGACCAGCGGCTACACCTTGCTGCAGGTGCCGCGGCCGGCGCAAAAGCTGGTGCACATGCATGCCGGCGCCGAAGAGCTGGGCCGCGTGTACAGCGCCGACCTGATGCTGCAAAGCGCGATGTGCCATGCCGGCAAGGCGCTGGAGACGCTGGCCGCGCCGGCCGGCACGCCGCGCTGGGCCGACTGGGCCGCCGCCGCCCATGCCGACTACGAAGCCAACCATGCGGCGCCCGGGGTGCAGCCGATGGACCTGGCGCAGGTGATGAAAACCATCCAGCGCCTGGCGCCCGAAGACACCGTGTACACCAACGGCGCCGGCAACTACGCCGGCTGGCTGCACCGCTACGTGCGCTACTTCGGCCTGCAGCACCATGGCCGCACGCAGCTGGCGCCCACCTCGGGCGCGATGGGCTACGGCGTGCCTTCAGCGGTGGCGGCAGCGCTGCTGTACCCGCAGCGCACGGTGGTCAACATCGCGGGCGACGGCGACTTTTTGATGACCGGGCAGGAGCTGGCCACGGCCACCGGCTACGGGGCCCAACGCCTGATCAGCGTGGTGGTGGACAACGGCACCTACGGCACCATCCGCATGCACCAGGAGCGCGAGTACCCGGGCCGCGTGAGCGGCAGCGACCTCTTCAACCCCGACTTCGCGGCGCTGGCCCGGGCCTATGGCTGGCGCGCTGAGCGCATCGAGGCCACCGCGCAGTTCGAGCCGGCGTTTGCCGCCGCGCTGGCCAGCGGCCGGCCGACGCTGCTGCACGTGAAGCTGGACACCGACGTCAGCACCACGCGCAGCACGCTCACCGCCATCCGCGAGGCGGCGCTCAAAAAGCAGGGCTGAACACGGCCGGGGCCTTCAGTGCCCGGCCGGCTGGCGCTTCCACATCAGCAGCACCACGCCGGCCAGCACCACGCCCACCGCGGCCCACTCAAAGCCGCTGACCCGCTCGCCGGCGATCAGCACGCCCAGCAGCATCGCGATCACCGGGTTGACGAAGGCATAGCTGGAAGCCAGCCCTGCCGAGGCTTTGGCCAGCAGCACCATGTAGGCATTGAAGGCGATCAGCGAGCCGGCCACCACCAGGTACAGCCAGGCACCCACCGCCACTGGTTGCGGCGGCCATTGCGGCACCTCGTGCGTGGCCCAGGACAGCGCCATCAGCACCGCGCCGCCGCACAGCATCTCGCTGGCAAAACCCATCGCACCCGGGGCCAGCGGGAGGCTGCGCTGGCTGAGCACGCTGCCCACCGACCACGACAGGCAGGCGATGCAGATGGCCATCAAGCCGCCCGGCGACGCCTGGAAGCCCTGGCCTTGCGTGAGCATCAACACGCCGGCCAGACCGACGGCGATGCCAGCGGCCTCCAATGCGCGCGGCTTGACGCCGAAGGCCAGGTTCACCAGCGCGATCATCAGCGGCAGCACCGCGATGAAGGCCACCACCAGGCCGGAGCCCACGGTGGTCTCGGCCACCGCGGTGCCGCCCATGCCGCCACCCAGCATCAGCGTGCCGACGATCAGCGCATTGCGCCACTGCAGTCGCGTGGGCATCGGCGTGCCGCGCCAGCGCATCCACGCCAGCAGCAGCACGCCAGCCGCCAGGAAGCGCGTGCCCATCTGGAAGAAGGGCGGAAAGCTGACCAGCGCGTATTTGATGGCCAGGTAGGTGGAGCCCCAGATCAGCCAGGTGGCCGCCAGGCAGGCCACGATGAGCGGGGACAGGGCAGGGCCGCTGGGCAGCGTGGGCGCGGCCTGCGGAGGGGTGGAAACGGCACGGGACGACATGCCGCAAATGTTAGAAGGCGGCCCGCGCCGGATCGAGGGGCGGAACAAGGTCTTGGCGTTGCAAGGCCTTGCATTTCATCGTCTTTGGCGTGCTAGGCTTTGAACCCATGGCTACGCTGTTGCCTTCGACGCCGCTGGTGCCCGCCACCACCGCCCTGGACGCCTACGACACCCGCATCCTGGCCGAGCTGCAGGCCGATGCGCGGCTGACCATGGCCGAGCTGGGTCGCCGGGTGCACCTGTCGCAGCCCGCGGTGAGTGAGCGGGTGCGCAAGCTGGAAGCGGCGGGCGTGATCACCGGCTACCGTGCTTCGGTCAACGTGGGTGCGCTGGGCTACGGCATCCGCGCCATCATGCGCGTGGGCCGGGCCGAGTACGCCCGCGTCGTCAAGCTGATCCAGGAAACGCCCGAGGTCATCGACGCCTACAACGTCACCGGCGAAGACAGCTGGATCCTGCAGATCGCCGTCATCGACGTGGCCCACCTGGACGCCGTGGTCACCCGCTTTTGCCTGCTGACCGAAACGTCCACCTCCATCATCCTCAATGCCGCGCGCGAGCATCACCCGGTGCTGCCGGCGCGGCGCGAGGACATCCGCCCGCCGCTCATCAAAGTGGAGAACGCTTGAATGACCCCCACCTGCGACCTGTGCGACCGCTACAAGTCCGACACCAGCGGCGCGCTGCGCGTGCTGCCGCCGGTGTTCCATGACTACGGCGGCCGGGTCGAGTTCTTCGGCCCGGTGTTCACCGTCAAGTGCTACGAGGACAACACCCCGGTCAAGGCCGCGGTGGAGTCGCCCGGCCATGGCCGCGTGCTGGTGGTGGACGGCGGCGCCAGCCTGCGCCGCGCGCTGCTGGGCGGCCTGCTGGGCGCGGCCGCGGCCCGCAACGGCTGGGCCGGCGTGGTGGTGGACGGCTGTGTGCGCGACATCGCCGAGTTGAAGCCGCTGCCCATCGGCATCCGCGCGCTGGCGCTGATTCCGCTGCCCACCGAACGCAAGGCAGAAGGCCTGCGCGACCTGCCGGTGCAGGTGCAGGGCGTGTGGGTGCGCCCCGGCGACTGGCTGTATGCCGATGCCGACGGCATGGTGGTACTGCCGCACGAAGCCGGCACCGAGGCAGGTGCGGCATGATGTTCAAGATGTCTAGACAAGATGATGCCGCCTGGGTGGTGGTGCCCTCCACCCCGCAACAGCTGGATACCGCGGCCCGCGCGGCGCGCCGGCTGGTGAAAAAGCGCGCCGCCATGGCCGCCGGCGTGGCCGTGCTGCCGGTGCCTGGGCTGGACTGGCTGACCGACGTGGGCGTGCTGGTCAAGCTGCTGCCGGAGATCAACGCCATCTTCGGCCTGACGCCCGAGCAGATCGACCGCCTGGCGCCGGACCGCCGGCTGGTGGTCTACAAGGCCTTGTCGGCCGGCGGCGGCATGCTGGTGGGCAAGCTGGTCACGCGCGAGGTGGTGATCAAGCTGCTGAAGATGGTGGGCGTGCGCCTGACCACCCAGCAGGCCGCCAAGTACGTGCCGATTGCCGGCCAGGCGGTGTCCGCCGCCATCACCTTTGCCACGCTGCGCTATGTGTGTGAGCAGCACATCGAGCAGTGCATCGCCGTGGCGCGGCAGCTGCAGCTGCCCCCGCCGGAGGGCGCCGCAGCGCCCTGAACGGCAGGCACCGCCGCCCGGGCTACAATCCGCGGTTCTCAGTCGGGGCGTAGCGCAGCCTGGTAGCGCGTCTGCTTTGGGAGCAGTAGGTCGCACGTTCGAATCGTGTCGCCCCGACCATCTGGCATACCGCTGAAAGAGCCGCCCTTGCAGGCGGCTTTTTCTTTTTCCAGCCGCCCACTTCGCGGGGTTTGCCCCGACTCGACAAGCGCCCCGCGGTCTCGGCACAGTGCGTGCGGTCCCTGGGAGTCGACATGCCTGCGCCGTCCGTCCAGTTGCCTAGGCAACTCTTCTTCGCCACGCCGGAAGACCGGTTGAGCCTGGCACGTGAGCGCTTCTTCGAGCGCGGCGAAAAGCCGCTGGGTCTGGTGGATGAAGCCGTGCTGCAGTCGTGGGGCCGCTGCCTGGCGTCGGGGTTGCGCACCCAGCAGCAACCGCTGGCGCAGCGGGTCGGCCCGGTGCGGCTGCATGCCGCCATGCGGCTGACCCGCCTGCTGCGCGAGGCCGCGGCGCCCGAGCTGCAGCGCCTGGAAGCCACCATCGCCTTCACCGCCTCGCGCGTGATCCTCACCAGCCCCGACGGGGTGGTGGTGCATGTGACGCAACGTCCGCAAGGCGCCGAAGAGACGGTGCTGCCGGCGCTGGGGCGGGTGGGCATCGACCTGTCGGAAGACGCGGTGGGCACCACCGCGCCCGGCATCGTGGCGCGCACCGGGCGGGGCGTGTCGGTGCGCGGGGCCGAGCATTTCAGCGAGCATGTGGTGCGCACGCACTGCGCGGCCGCGCCCATCCACGATGTGCACGGCCAACTGGCCGGCGTGCTCGACCTGACCATCGAAGGCCGCGGCTTCGGCTTCGATGCCTATGCGCTGGTGGCCTCGCACGCCTGCGCCATCGAGAACCGGCTGCTGCAGCTGCAGTCGCCCGAGCTTCTGGTGCTGTCGTTCCAGGCCGATCCGGCACTGCTGGGCACGCCGCTGGAAGCTCTGGTGGGCATCGACGGGGAAGGCCGGCTGCGCTGGGCCAATGCCATGGCCCTGCGGCTGGGGCAGGCGGCCATCGGCCAGTCGGCCGAGGAGGTGTTCGGCCGCTCCGCCCAGTCGCTGCTGAGCTCGATCCGCCAGCCGGCGCCGCAGCCGCTGACGCTGCCCAACGGGCTGACCTTGTGGTCGCGCGCGCAGCTGCGCCGCAGCGACGGCGCCGGCCCCTTGACCAGCGTGCCGCCGCCGGCTGCGCTCGCGGCCGTGGTGGACATCGCATCGCCGGCGGCTGCGCAGGCCCAGCCGCCCGAACAGGCCGCCACCCCGGCCACCCTCAAGGCCCAGCGCCGCCGGCAGATCCAGCGCACGCTGGACGACTGCGGCGGCAACGTGGCCCGCGCCGCGCGGCTGCTGGGCGTGTCGCGCGGCCTCATCTACCGCACGCTGCGCGAGGTGGAACACGGGCCGACTGATCCAAACGGGAACACTTTGGCGCGCGGGTAACTCCCCGGTTCAGGGCCGCGAGAGCCCCTTCCTAGACTGCGTTGCGCTTGTTTGCGAACCCCCTACGCCGTTGAGGAAGCCCACATGGACCTGTCCGAGATTCACCACCTGCTCGCCGCGCGCGCCCAGGCATTTCTGCGCCGAGACACCCACCTGATGCTGATCGACGGCCAGTGGGTGGC
>NZ_CAXFDV010000175.1:0-2626 GCF_964001545.1 uncultured Aquincola sp. | reverse complement strand
GCCGGCCCGAAGGCGAAGTCGGGCAGCGACAAGGTGGCCTCGGCCACGTCCAGCAGCCGCCGGTTCTGGTCCATCGAGGTCTTTTGCAGCGCGCGAAAGGCGGCCTCTTCGCTCATGCCCAGGCGCGACATCAGCACGCCCTTGGCGCGTTCGATCACCTTGCGCTCATGCAGGGTGCGGCGGGCCTTGTCCAGCTCGGCTTCCATGCGGGCCAGGCGCTCGGCCTGCGCCTGCAGCAGCGCGGTCAGGGCCGCGTTGTCGGCGCCGGTGCCCACCCCGTCGGGGCCGGGCACGGGTTCGGTGGCGGCATCGGCCTCGAAGAAGCGGGCCACGGCGCCGGCATGCTGGGGTGGCTGGCGGCGCAGGCCCTGCAGCAGGCCTTCGGAGTCCTGCAGCGCCTGCTCGGCCTCGCGCACCTGGGCCTCGCACTCGGCGCGCAGCCGGGCGATCAGCTGCAGCTGCAGCTGCCACAGCGCATCGATGCGCTGGCTGCTCACCGCGAACCAGTCTTCGCTCTGGCGGGTGTCCAGCGCGGCGTCGGTCCGGGCCATGGCCAGGGTGCGGCGCAGGCGTTCCAGCCGGGCGGTCTCGGGCGTCAGCTGCTGTGCTTCCCAGCCGCTGCGCAGCGCCGGCTCGGCAAAGTCGGTGAACACCTGCAGGCTGCGCTCCTGCGCATCGATCAGGTGCAGCACCCGCTGCTGCTGCAGCTCGGCGCAGCGGCCCGATGCAAACAGCACCGCGCCCAGCGCCCGTTCCTGGCCGGCAGCTTCATTGGCCTGCACCAGGTGCAGCAGCGCCACCAGCAGCCGGGAGGCAGCGGGCAGCCGCGCCGCATCGGCGATGTGGAACACCAGCTCCACCGGCCCGGCGATCAAGCGGCTGTAGGCCGCCACCGAAGCCGCCGCCTCCATCTGCTGTCGCGCCACCTGGGTGCGCAGCGCGGGCAGCTGTTCCAGGCCCATCAACACCCAGGCCAGCAGCGTGAGCAGCGGCGCGCCGGTGGCGGCATCCGGCGCCAGCGGGCCGGCCAGTTGATGGCGCAGATGCTGCTCGGCCTCGTCGGCTTCGGCGATGGCCTGCGCGCGCACGTCGGCAAAGCGCTGGCCGGCCGAGGCTAGCCACACGCTGGTGGCGCCACGCTCGCGCTGCAGGCCGTGGATCAGCCGGCCGATGGCATCGACCAGCTCGGTGCGCTGGGCCAGCTGGCGCACCGCATCGATCTCGCGCTGCTTGGCCTGCAGCATCAGCTGCGTGGCGGTCAGGGGCAGGGCGGGCTCGGTCATGCGGTGCTCTCGGCTCAGGCGGTGGCGGGTTCTTCCGCCATTGTGTGCGCCAGCGCCACCAGCACCTGGTCGCCTTGCACCCGCACCGCATGGGCCCGCACCGAATGCTCGGGCGCTTCGATGCACTCGCCGCTGCGCAGGTCGAAGTGGTTCTTGTACATGGGCGAAGCCACCACCAGCCGCTCGCCCAGGTTGCCCACCAGCCCGCGCGACAGCACGCTGGCGCCCGACTTGGGGTCCACGTCGTCGATGGCGTGGAAGCTGCCGTCGCCCAGGCGGAAGATGGCGATCGGCTGCTCGTCCACCAGCGCGGCCACGCCAGCCTCGGGCAGGATGTCGTCGGTGCGGCACACCGGCACCCAGCGCGGGCCTTCTGGCGGCGGCGCTTCCACCGGCGCCCGCGCGATGTTGACGAAGGAGCGGAAGCGCTGCCGCACCTGCGGGTCGGTGACGGCGGTTTTCCATTCGCACTGGTAGGTCTCCACCACGTGCTGCATCTGGGCTTGCAGCTCGGCGCCCAGACCCAGGCTGTCTTTCACGAGCACGTCCTTCAGGTAGTCCAGGCCACCTTCCAGGTTGTCGCGCCAGGTGCTGGTGCGCTGCAGCCGGTCGGCGGTGCGCACGTAAAACATCAAAAAGCGGTCGATCAGCTTGACCAGCGTGGCCTGGTTGAGGTCGGCGGCCAGCAGCTCGGCATGGCGCGGCTTCATGCCGCCGTTGCCGCACACGTACAGGTTCCAGCCCTTGTCGGTGGCGATGATGCCCACGTCCTTGCCCTGGGCTTCGGCGCATTCGCGGGTGCAGCCCGACACGCCGAACTTGATCTTGTGCGGCGCGCGCAGGCCCTTGTAGCGGTTCTCCAGCATCACGGCCAGGCCCAGGCTGTCGTCCACGCCATAGCGGCACCAGGTGCTGCCCACGCAGCTTTTCACCGTGCGCAGGCTCTTGCCATAAGCGTGGCCACTCTCGAAGCCAGCGGCGATCAGCTCTTCCCAGATGGCGGGCAGCTGGTCGACCTTGGCGCCGAACAGGTCCACCCGCTGGCCACCGGTGATCTTGGTGTAAAGGCCATATTTCTTGGCCACCTGGCCCACGGCAATCAGGCCGTCGGGCGTCACCTCGCCGCCGGCCATGCGCGGCACCACGGAGTAGCTGCCGTCCTTCTGCAGGTTGCCCAGGTAGTAGTCGTTGCTGTCCTGCAGCGGCGCCAGGTCCTTCTTCAGCACGAATTCGTTCCAGCAGGAGGCGAAGATGCTGGCCGCCGCCGGCTTGCAGATGTCGCAGCCCAGGCCACGGCCGTGGCGGGCCAGCAGCTCGCTGAAGCTGCGGATGCCGCCCACGCG
>NZ_CAXFDV010000174.1:0-2431 GCF_964001545.1 uncultured Aquincola sp. | reverse complement strand
GGTTGTCGATGCCGACCACCTCGTCGCCACGGGCCAGCAGCAGGCGGGCGACATGGGCGCCGATGAAGCCGGCAGCGCCGGTGAGGAGGATTTTCATGGGGGTGTGGGCACGTGCGGTTGTCGGCCGGATGCAGCCAAAGTGCCAGGATTGTGTGTCAAGCGAGTACGAGTGCCCGGCGCTTCAGGTGCAGGAATCCCACGTGTAACGGGCACGCGGCGTGCGTGTCGCACTGCGCAGGCAGAATCGCTGCAGTTGAAAGGGCCGGTGGCCCGCATCAGGGAGAGCAGAAGCATGAAGATCACCGTCGTCGGTGCCGGTTACGTAGGTCTGGTCACGGGCGCATGCCTGGCGGAGATGGGCAATCACGTGGTGTGCCTCGATGTGGACGAGCGCAAGATCGCCATGCTCCAGCGTGGCGAGATCCCCATCCACGAGCCCGGGCTCGATGCCGTGGTGCAACGTAACGCTGCTGCCGGCCGCCTGCAGTTCACCACCGACGTGGCCGCGGCCGTCGGCCACGGCACCCTGCAATTCATCGGCGTCGGCACCCCGCCCGACGAAGACGGCTCGGCCGACCTGCAGTACGTGCTGGCCGCCGCCCGCAACATCGGCCGCCACATGACCGACTACAAGGTCATCGTCGACAAGAGCACCGTGCCCGTGGGCACCGCCGACAAGGTGCGCGCCGCCGTGCGCGAAGAGCTGGCCGCACGCGGCCTGAGCATGGACTACGCGGTGGTCAGCAACCCCGAGTTCCTGAAGGAAGGCGCTGCGGTCGACGACTTCATGCGCCCGGACCGCGTGGTCGTCGGCTCCGACGACGAGCGCGCCACGCTGCTGATGCGCGCCGTCTACGCGCCCTTCATGCGCAACCACGACAAGCTGATCGTGATGGACGTGCGCAGCGCCGAATTCACCAAGTACGCCGCCAACGCCATGCTGGCCACCCGCATCAGCTTCATGAACGAGCTGGCGCTGCTGGCCGAGCGCGTGGGCGCCGACATCGAACTGGTGCGCAAGGGCATCGGCAGCGACCCGCGCATCGGCACGCACTTCCTCTACGCCGGTGCCGGCTACGGCGGCTCCTGCTTCCCGAAGGACGTCAAGGCGCTAATCCACATCGGCTCGGACAACGGCGTGCCGCTGCAGGTGCTCAACGCGGTGGAAGCCGCCAACGAGCGGCAAAAGCATGTGTTGGTCGAGCGCGTGGTGGCCCGCTTCGGCGAAGACCTGAGCGGCCGCACGCTGGCCGTGTGGGGCCTGGCCTTCAAGCCCAACACCGACGACATGCGCGAGGCGCCCAGCCGCGTGGTGATCGCCGAGCTGGTCAAGCGCGGCGCCAAGATCCGCGCCTACGACCCGGTGGCGATGCAGGAAGCCCAGCGTGTGCTGGAAGGCGTGCCGGGCGTCACCTTCGTCACCGGCCAGCAGGCCGCGCTGGAAGGCGCCGATGCGCTGCTCATCGTCACGGAGTGGAAGGAATTCCGTAACCCCGACTTCGACTACATCAAGGCCACGCTGAAGCAGCCGGTGGTGTTCGACGGCCGCAACCTCTACGAGCCGGCGCTGATGAAGGCCTTCGGCATCGAGTACCTGGCCATCGGCCGCGCCGCCGCGCTGCCCACCGACGCCTGAGATCCACCGACCCTTTGCCGTTCCCATGACCGACACCGCTTCGCCCCCCGCCGCGCGCCGCCTGCCCGAGCACGTGCCCCAGCAGCAGTTCGCGGTGCAGGAGGGCGAGCTGGTGGTCGGCGGTGAGCGGCTGTCGGTGCTGGCCGAGCGTGTCGGCCAGACGCCGTTCTACGCCTACGACCGCGGCGCGCTGCGCCAGCGCGTGGCCGAGCTGCGCCAGGCGCTGCCGCGGCAGGTCAAGCTGCACTACGCGATGAAGGCCAACCCGATGCCGGCGGTGGTCGGCTTCATGGCCGGCCTGGTCGACGGCATCGACGTGGCCTCGGCCGGCGAGCTGAAGGTGGCGCTGGACGCGGGTGCCGACCCGGCCGAGGTGAGCTTTGCCGGGCCGGGCAAGACCGAGGCGGAGCTGCGCCGGGCGGTCGCTTCGCGGGTGTTGATCAACCTGGAATCGCCGCGCGAGGTCAAGCTGCTGGCCGGCATCACCCAGCGGCTGGGCCTGCCGGCGCGGGTGGCGGTGCGCGTGAATCCCGACTTCGAGCTCAAGGGCTCGGGCATGAAGATGGGAGGCGGGCCCAAGCAGTTCGGCGTCGACGTCGAGCAGCTGCCGGCGCTGATGGCCGAGATCCGCGCCGCCGGACTGGCCTTCGAGGGCTTTCACCTCTTTGCCGGCTCGCAGAACTTGCGGGCCGAATCCATCTGCGACGCGCAGCAGCAGTCGTACGCGCTGGCGTTGCGCCTGGCCGAGATCGCGCCGGCGCCGGTGCAGTTCCTGAACCTGGGCGGCGGCTTCGG
>NZ_CAXFDV010000173.1:0-3352 GCF_964001545.1 uncultured Aquincola sp. | reverse complement strand
TGTCGGCCACGATGCGGGTGAGCCGCTGCTGGTCGGGCGTGGCGGCGTCTTCTTCCATCAAGGCATTGGCCTGCGCGATGGCGGCCAGCGGATTGCGGATCTCGTGCGCGATGCCGGCGGACACACGGCCCATCGCCGCCAGCTTTTCCTGCCGGGTGCGGGCCTGCACCGTGCGCAGGTCTTCGAGGAACAGCACGCACAGCTCTTCACCGGCCGCCAGCCGGTCTTCGGCCCGGCGGCCGGTGAAGCGGGCCCGCAGCCGCAGGCGCCGCTCGCCACCGCCCGGCAAGGGCAGGCCGGCTTCGCGCGTGCCTTCGCCCCAGCCGCCGAATTCAAAGGCATCGCCCACCGCCGCCGCCAGCGGCTGCCAGGCCGGCACCGGCGCCAGCTCGAACGGGGCGGCCGGTGCCAGGCCCTGGTCGGCCAGCAGCCGGCGCGCGGCGGGGTTGGCGGCCCGCACCCGCATGCGGCGGTCGATCACCAGCACGCCGTCGGCCATCTGCTCGATCACCAGCCGGTTGAGCTGCGCCTGCTGGCGCGCCAGCTCCAGGCTGCCGCGGGCCGCGGCTTCTTCGCGGGCCAGGCGGCCGGCCAGCTCACCGGCCAGCAGCGCGATGACAAACAGGCCGATGCCCGCCAGGCCGGCCTGCATCATCAGCACCGCCATGTCGCCGCCGGCCAGCGTACCGCGCCAGGCGCCGCCCAGCAGCACCAGGGCCGCGGCGGCGGCCGTGCCCAGTGAGGTGACGCGCGGCGTGAGCACCGCCGCCATCAGCACCGGCAGCACCAGCAAGGCCACGTAGTTGAAGCCGGACGCCGGGTCCAGCAGGTGCAGCACCGAGAACACCACCACGTCCACGCCCACGGTGGCCGCGGTGATGGGCACCGACAGCGTGGGCCCCACGCCGGCGCCGCGCCAACGCGGCAGCAGCCACAGCAGCAGCGCCTGCACCGCGTAACCTGCGCTGAGCGTCATCGCTGGCCACAGCGCACGCCCGCCCAGCGCACTGCCCGCCCCCTGGGCCAGCAGCAGCGCCAGGCCGATCACCGCACGGGCACCGACGAACAGGCGGAAAAAGCGCTGGAACGCCGAAGGCTCGGGCTGCGCATCGCGGCGGGAACCCGGGCCCGGCGCGGCCTCGCCGGCGGGGCCCAGCGTGCCCCGCCAGGTGGGGGCGGCATCGCTGCTGCGGTCGGTCGCGCGCCGGCCCTGGCGGCGCCGCTCGGCACCCGCCACGCCAGGCGCCGCAGCGGGCTGCGGGCCACGCGCAGCGAACTGGCTCACGCGCGGGGCCCGGCGTCGCGGTGGGCGGCGCTGCAATACACCGCGCCGTCGGGCCCGGGCAGCGCTTCGCTGCGCGGCAGGTGCAGGCCGCAATGGCCACAGGCCACCATGCCTTCGAGCTGCGGCGCGCGGCCCGCCCGCGGCGGGCGCGGCGTGGCCGGCGGGGCGCTGCGCTTGCGCGACATCACATACAGCACCACGCCGATGATGAGGAACAGCACCAGGTACTTCATGACACGCGGCCCAGCAGCACCTCGAGCACGAAACGAGAGCCGATGTAGGCCAGCAGCAGCAGCGCCGCGCCGGCATACAGCCAGCGGGTGGCATGGCGACCGCGCCAGCCGCGCACATGGCGGCCCACCATCAGCACCGCCACCGTGCCCCAGCCCAGCAACGAGAAGATGGTCTTGTGGTCCCACTTCCACAGCCCCGGCGCCTGCACCGCGCTGCCGATGCCCAGCAGCAGCGCGGCACTGAGCACCACGAAGCCGGCATCGACGAAGCGGAAGGTCAGGCGCTCCAGCCGCATCAACGGCAGGCCCAGCGGCGCGGGCAGCACACCGCCGGTGGGGGCGGGCCGGCCGGCACGCGGGCGCATCTGGCGCTCGGCGGCATCGAGCAGCGAGGCATGCAACACCGCCGCGCCGAAAAGGCCGTAAGAGGCCACGCCCAGCAGCCAGTGCAGCGGCACCCAGGGCGAGCCCACGTGCACCCGCACGTCGCCCGGAAACATCAAGGTGAGCAGCAGCGTGGCACTGCCGGCCAGCGCCAGCAGCCGGCGCACGCCGGGCAGGGGCACGAAGCGGCTTTCCACCGCGTGCATGGCCAGCACCAGCCACACCGTGACCGACAGCGCCGGTGCGAAGCCGAAGCGCGCGCCGCGCAGCTCCTGGCCCCAACCGCCCACGTCCAGCACCAGCGCCAGGCCATGGGCCACCCAGGCCACGCCCAGCGCCACGGCGGGCCAGCGCGCGCGTGATTCGATGGGCCAGGTGGCCGCCGCATACCCCACCAGCGCGACCAGGCCGAGCACCCAGACGGACAGGGCCGCCACGTCGGTGGAACCCGAGAGAAAGTTCATGAATGAAAAAGGCCCCCTGGTCCGGGCTGCGCCCGGTCCGCCCCCCGAGGGGGCCAAGGAAACTTGGGGCGGCCCGGCGTTTCCTCGGCAGTGTACGTTCGGGCCACTGCGCCTTCGTGTCTGGCCGCGGTGACGGCCCGGCCCCCTACACCCCGCCTGCTAGCATTTGCCCCTTCGGCCGCCCTCTGCGCCTGTCTCGCGCGGCCCCTGCCCCCTGAAGCTCCCGGAACCGTCATGGCCTCCACACTCGCCGATCGCCTGTCACAACTCGTCAAGACGATGCGCGGCCAAGCCCGCATCACCGAAGACAACGTCAAGGACATGCTGCGCGAAGTGCGCATGGCGCTGCTGGAAGCCGACGTGGCACTGCCGGTGGTGCGCGACTTCATCGAGCGGGTGAAGAACAAGGCACTGGGCGCCGAGGTGGCCGGCTCGCTGAACCCCGGCCAGGCGCTGGTGGGCATCGTGCACAAGGAGCTGGCCGCCACCATGGGCGAAGGCGTCAGCGACCTCGACCTGGCCACGCAGCCCCCCGCCATCATCCTGATGGCCGGCCTGCAGGGCGCCGGCAAGACCACCACCACCGCCAAGCTGGCCAAGCACCTGATCGAGCGGCGCAAGAAGAAGGTGCTGACCGTCAGCGCCGACGTCTACCGCCCCGCCGCCATCGAGCAGCTGAAGACCGTGACGCGCCAGGCCGGCGCCGAGTGGTTTGCCAGCACGCCCGAGCAGAAGCCGCACGACATCGCGCTGGCCGCGCTGGACTACGCCCGCAAGCACTACTTCGACGTGCTGCTGGTGGACACCGCCGGCCGGCTGGCGATCGACGAGGCCTTGATGGCCGAGATCCGCGACCTGCACGCCACGCTCAAGCCGGTGGAAACGCTGTTCGTGGTCGATGCGATGCAGGGCCAGGACGCGATCAACACCGCCAAGGCCTTCAAGGAGGCGCTGCCGCTGACCGGCATCGTGCTGACCAAGCTGGA
>NZ_CAXFDV010000172.1:0-13189 GCF_964001545.1 uncultured Aquincola sp. | reverse complement strand
TGGGAGTTCGAGAAACGCGGCAGGCAACTGCAAGTGAAGGTGGGCGGCCAGGTGGTGCTGAACAACACCTTGCTGATGCTGCAGGCGGCGCTGGACGACCGCGGCCTGTGTTACGTGCCGGAAGACCTGATCCAGCCCTATGTGCAGGCTGGCCTGCTGCAACCGGTGTTGGAAGACTGGTGGCCGCGCCTGCCCGGCTACCACCTGTACTACCCATCGCGCCGCCAGCTGTCGCCCGCGCTGGCGCTGGTGATCGCGGCGCTGCGGCTGCGGGCCTGAGCCCGGTGGCCGGCCAAGCTCTCAGTCCCGCCTCAAGCCACCACACCTTCCCCCTCACCGCGCTGGCCGCGGTTGTCCAGCCATGCCACCTGTACACGCTCACCCGGCTGCACACCGCGCAGCGTGAACTGCAGGCTGGGATTCTTCGATACCGCGGTGCCCCATTGGGCCTGCAGCACCGGCTGGCCGGCCAGCGTCACCACCACCTCGGTGATGTACCAGGCGGGCACCCGCTGGCCGCTGGCGTCCTGGCGCAGGCCGGTTTCCATGTCGTGCGCCATCAGCAGCCGCACCACCGCGCGGCCATCGGCGGTGGCGCGGGCGCGCACCAGCACCGCATCAGCCATGGCCACCCCCTGCGCGCTTCATGCGCAGCCCCCCAGCACCACGGTGCAGTGGCGGCGGGCGTAACGCACGCCGCCATCGGCCAGCCAGGCCACCGCATACACGTCGGTCGATTCGGCCATCTTCACCCGCAGGCTGAAGTCGGGCTCCACGCGCGGGCCGGGCTCGAACAGCGCGCACAGCATCGCGGGGTTGCGCTCGATCAACAGCGCCAGCCGGGTGACGCCCGGCAGCGTGCTGGCCAGCCGCGCCGGCACCACCGCGCCGTTGTCGGCCACGTCGGGCACTTCCAGCTCCACGCCGTCGTCAGGCTGCGGCGCGGCACTGCCCAGGGCCTGCAACACCGCCGCCAGCGAGCGGCCCTGGAACGCCGGGCGCCCGTCCACCGGCACAGCTTCCAGACCTTGCGCCCGCAGCCCGGCCGGCAGCAGGCCCAGGCCCGCCAGCCAGCCGGCCAGCCGCAGCGACTGCTGCACCGACTGCAGCAGCAGCGCGCGGCGTGGAAGCGGCCGTGGCACGGGGATGGGCATGGGCCGATGCTAAGCCCGCGCGTGCAGCGCCACTCAGGGCGCGTCATCCACACCGGTGGCCTGCCGGCGCAACAGCGCCAGCAGCACCAGCGGCGGCAGCGCGGCCAGCGGGGTGAGCAGGAACCAGGTGGCGTACGCGTCCAGGGCCGGGCCGCCGCGGGCCTGCAGCGCCTCCACCGCCGCGCCCGACAGCCCGCCCAGCAGGCCGGGCAGCAGCGTCATCAGCGACGACAGCAGCGCGAACTGCGCCGCGGTGGCCTGCCGGTGCGTGAGCCGGCTGGCCAGCGCCACCATCGCGGCCGCGGCCAGCCCGGCGCTGAAGCCCTCGAACATCGCGGCCGGCACCCACACGCTGCGCAGCCCGCCCGACCAGGCCAGCAACGCAAAGCCCACATTGGACAGCGCCGCCAGGCTGACCCCGGTGGCCAGCGCCGCCACGCTGCCCCAGCGCAGGCCCAGCCAGCCGGCCGCCACCACGCCCAGCAACATCGCCGGAAAGCCGAACAGGCCGCGCACCACCGCGATCTGCCGCGCGTTGAAGCCCAGGTCGGCGTACAACGGCGCCACCATCGCGTTGATCAACCCGTCGGGCACGAAGTACAGCGCCAGCAGCGCCACCAGCAGCAGGCTGGCCCGGCCATGCTGCTGCCAGAACAGCGGCAGCGGCCGCCACAGCGCCTGCAGCAGGCCATCCAGGCCAGTGCGCTCGGCGACGCCGAGCAGCGGCACCGCAGCCGCCGGCTCGCGCGCCCAGGCCACCGCCGCCAGTCCGGCCAGGCCGCCCAGCGCGGCGCAGGCATAGGCCAGCGGCCAGCCGAGCGCGGCCGAGGCGGCGAAGATGGGCACGTTGCCCGCGAAGTAGCCCAGCCGCACGCCCAGCACGTAGGCCGAGGCCATCACCTCCTGCTCGCCATCGGCCGCGCTCTCGATGCGCCAGGCATCCACCGCGATGTCCTGCGTGGCCGAGGCCAGCGCGGTGAGCATGGCCCAGGCCGCGAACAGGCCCAGCCCGCCACCCGGCCCGGTGGCCGCCATGCCCAGGATGCCGACGATCACCCCCAGCTGGCCCAGCAGCATCCAGGCGCGCCGATGGCCCAGCCGCCGGGCCAGCCAGGGCAGCCGCAGCGCATCGACCAGCGGCGCCCACAGGAACTTGAACGAGAAGAACAGCCCCACCCAGCTGAGATAACCGATGGCCGCCAGCGCGATGCCCTCCGAGCGCAGCCAGAAGCCCAGCGTGACGGTGACCATCACCGGCGGCATGCCGGTGGCCAGGCCCAGCAGCACGGCCAGCGCCACCTTGGGCTGGCGCAGCAGGGCCATGGCCTGCGGCAGCGTGGGCCGCAACGGCGGAGAAGCGATCGACCGGTCGAGGGCGGCGCGCATGGGGTGGCAGGGCTGGCAGCAGGATCCGGTTTGTAACGCAAGGCCGCGGCGCGTGCAGCCCAAACATGGTCAACTCCGCCCCCCGCCCAAAAACCCTGTTCCGTTCGACCGCCCCGCCCTTGCCGTCATGAGCCTTGCCGACCTGCGCGCCGCCCTTCAAGCCGAGCTGGCCGCCACGCCTGAGTTCTACGACTTCAAGGTGCAGCGCAGCGAGCGCGACGGCCCGCTGTGGCGGGTGACGCTGGAGCCCGGCTATGTGTATGCCGAGGGTCAGCGGCCGGGCCACGCTTCGGCCCAGGCGCTGCTGGACGACAGCCTGGACGGCGCTTCGGCCTGGTGGGGCGCGCCGGTCAAGGGCGGCGCCAGCGTGCTGGCCGTGGTGCCCGAAGACGACCAGCTGGTGCTGCAGAACGCCAGCGCGCCGCCACCGGGGCCGGACGCGCTGATACGCCTCTACCCCACCCGCTTTCTGAATGCGGTGGCCGATGCCTGGTGGGACACGCCCTGGGCCGAGCAGGCGCTGGCCGCACTGCCCGACCTGACCCACCCGCAGCCGGTGGACGACGGCCCCGCCCTCACCGGCGCGCCCTTCCGCTGGCTGCGGCCGGCGCAGCGCCAGGCGCTGGGCCTGGTGCGGCACAGCAGCGCCTTCCTGTGGGGGCCGCCGGGCACCGGCAAGACCACCACACTGGGCGTGCTGCTGGCCGAGTATCTGGACACCCGGCCCCAGGCCCGGGTGCTGCTGCTGTCCACCACCAACCATGCGGTGGACCTGGCCACGGTGGCGGTGGACAAGGCGCTGGACAAGGGCCGCCGCCCGCAATGGCGCGGCACCGTGCAGCGCCTGGGCACCCGCTTCGACGCCGCTGCCTACGCCGGCCGCGAGCACCTGATTCCCACCGACGACCAGGACCTGATCGGCCAGCTGGCGCGGGCCGAGGCAGCGCGCCCCTCGGCCCGCGATGCGGCGGCGCTGCAGGTCTGGTCCGACCGTGTGGGCAAGCTGCGCGATGCCTTGCGCGCCGCTTCGCTACAGGTGCTGCGCCGCTGCCGGCTGGCCACCATGACGACCACCCGCGCCGCCTTCACGCTGAAGACGCTGCGCGAGCTGGCACCGGCCGAGGGCGAGCCGCCCTTCGACCTGCTGGTGTTCGACGAAGCCAGCCAGGTGAGCCTGGCCCATGCGCTGGCGCTGATGCCGCTGGGCCGGGCGCGCCTCTTCGCGGGCGATCCGCAGCAGCTGTCGCCGGTGCTGCGCAGCAGCGACCGCGGCGCGCAGCGCTGGCTGGGCCGCTCGGCCTTTGCGCACAAGCCGCCACGCGGGCCGGCCGTCGCACTGCTCGACGAGCAATCGCGCATGGCCGCGCCCATCGGCGAACTGGTGAGCGACCTGTTCTACGACGGGCAGCTGCGCGTGGCCGACGATGCCAAGGCCTCAGCCACCTGGCAGGCGGCGCGGCAGCGGGCGCTGGCCGACATCCCCGCCGACACCGCGGTGCATGTGCAGCGCATCCGGCGCGACGGCGCTTGGTCGGCCACCGAGCGCGGGCCGGTGCGGCGCGAATCGGCCGAGGCCATCGCAGGCCTGGTGGCGCGCGGCCTGGCCGAAGGCTGGCAGCCGCACGAGCTGATCGTGCTGACGCCCTTTCGGGCGCAGCGGGCGCTGATCCGCCAGCGGCTGCGCGCCTGCGGCCTGCCCGAGGCGCTGAAGGTGAGCACCGTGCACCGCGCCCAGGGCAGCGAAGCGCCGCTGGTGCTGTTCGACCCGGCCGATGGCGCCCAGCCCTTTTTGCAGACCGAAGAGGCGCGCCGGCTGATCAACGTGGCCTTGAGCCGCGCGCAGGCCAAGGTGGTGGTGTTCCTCTCGCCCGCGGACGAAGCCAACCCGGTGCTGGCCGCAATCCTGCACCGGCTGCGACTGGCCGGGGATGCACGACCGGTGCAGCCGCTGCTGCAGCTGGCGGGCCAGCCGGGCTTTCCGGCCCATGCGCTGGGCCAGCGCGTGAGCGCCGGCCGCCACGTGGGCGAGCTGTGCCGCGTCAGCCCCGACGGCCGCCAGTTCTGGCTGCGCAACGAGCGCAGCGGCGCCGAGCAGTTGTTCGATACTGCGTTCTGGCGGGCGAAGGCGGGCCAGGCCTGAGTCAGGTCAGGCCGCCGCAGCCAACAGCCTCACCAGATCCGCATGCGGCGTGCACACGCCGCCGCACACGATGACCAGCAGGCGCTGCGCCTGCTGCAGCACGGGCAGCGGGCGCAGCGCGGGCTCGGTCATGGCCAGGGCCAGGGCGGCGCCGCAGGCGGGCTCGACCACCACGCGGTGGTCGTCGGCAAACTGCAGGCAGGCCTGCAGCGCCTGGCGGTCGGTGACCACGGCCGAGTGAACCGGGTGGGCACGGGTGCAGGCCAGCGCCTGCTCGGCCACCCGCCGCGCGCCCAGCGAGGTGGCCACGCTGGTGATGGCCGGCAGCGTCACCAGTTCGCCGGCCTGCATGGCCGCGGCCAGCGAGGCGGCGCCGGTGGTTTCCACCGCCACCACCGGCACGTCGTGCCAGCCCTGGGCCTGCAGGCCCTGCACCACGCCGCTGAGCAGGCCGCCACCGCCCACCGACAGCAGCACCGCATCGGGCTTCAGCCCCGCAGCGGCCACCTCGGCCACCATGCTGGCGTGCCCTTCCCACAGCAGCGGGTCGTCGAAGGGGTGGATGAAGGCGTCGGTGGGCTGGCGCAGCTGCATCAGGTGCTCGTTGGCTTCCATCCAGCTGCTGCCGTGCACCACCACCTGCGCACCCTGCTGGGCGATCAGCGCCTTGGGTTGCGGCAGCGTGGTCTCGGGCACCACCACCGTCACCGGCAGGCCCAGGCGCCGGCCCGCCCAGGCCACCGCCAGACCGGCATTGCCGCCGGAAGACGACAGCAGCCGGGTGGCCCCACGCGCCGCAGCCGCCTCGCAGGCATGGCCCACGCCGCGCAGCTTGAAGCTGCCGCAGGGCTGCAGGGCTTCCATCTTCAACCACACCTGGTGCTGGGGCCGCCCGTAGGCGTCTGATTCGATGAGGGGCGTGGTCAGGTGCAGGGGCATGGCAACGGGCAGGCAGCGATCCAAAAAGGCTGCCAGCCTACCGCAGCCACCACTTGTTACAGCTACAAGGGTTCTGGCGGGTGGCAATTCCTGCAAAGGCCGGCGGCATGGGCCGAAAATAGGCTCGCCGTTCCGCTCCGGAGTTATTGATGTGCACCGCAGGCGCGCCGTTTGCCCCACCCGCCCCATGGCTGCGGCGCCGCCGCATGGAGGAACCGGTGATGGCCAAGGATGGGGATGGACGGTGAGCGTCGTTTGCGCGTCCTGATCGCTGACGACAGCCAGGACCAGGCGGAGATCACCGCCGAGCTGATTGCGCTGTCCTTGCCGTGCGAGATCGAGACGGTGTTCGATGGCCAGTCCGCCCTGGAACGTGCCCTGGCCTGGCGACCCGACGCCGTGGTGCTGGACGTCTACATGCCCGGGATGGACGGCATCGAAGTGGCCCGCCGGTTGCGCCAGCAGGCGGCCGAGGCGCCCGGCCATCCGCCGCCCTACTGCATCGCCGTCACCGGCGACCCCGGCGCCGGCAGCCGCCTGCAGGCGCTGGACCGGCAGTTCGACCGTGTGTTCGCCAAGCCGCTGGACGTGGACCAGCTGATCGCCGCCATCGCCTCCCTGGGCCGCGAGGATGCGGCGCCGCGGGCCTTGCAGCCCTTCAACCTGGGCGAGCTGTTCACCCGTGCGGCGCGCCAGGTGCTGCCGGTGGCCAGGCACCTGTCCTTCTCGTTCGACTACCGCGGCCCCGGGGTGGTGGTGCAGAGTGAGCCGATCGAGGTGCACTGCGGCCTGCACCGGCTGCTGCTGGCCGCGGTGGACATGCTGTCCGACGGCTTCGTGCTGTTCACGGCCGAGACAGTGATACGCACCGAAGGCGGCTGCAGCACTCTTGTGCAGGCCGCCGGCACCGGCACCCTGCGCCCCGCCGCGCAGATGGCCGAAGTGCTGGACCGGCTGGGCCTGCTGCCCGCGCCCGCAGCCGGTGGCGAGGCCGCAGCCCGCGAAGGCGTGCAGACCGCCATCGGCCGCTGCCCCAACACCGGCGCCACGGTGCGCTTCACGCTCGACCCACATGAGGGCATCTTGCTGCGTGCCGAACTGCGCTTTGCGCAGGCCATGCTGGACGACAGCAACCAGGCGCCCGATGCCACCGGCGCACGGGCCTGGCTGATCGACAGCGACGAGGTCCCAGCCGCCTGGCTGCTGCGCCGGCTGCAGCGGCTGGGCTGGCGCGTCAACCGCTTTGCCGACTGCGCCGAAGCCGAGCGCCATGCCGCCGAGCCCGGCGCCCGGCCGCCTTCACTGCTGGTGGTGGTGGAAGCGCCGCTGATGCGCCCGGCCGCGGCGCTGTCGCTGCAGCGCGCGCTGCCGGCCGCCACGCAGTGCATCCTGGCGGTGATGGCCGGCTCGCCCACCCTGGCCGCGCCCGAGGCCTATGGCAGCTTCGAGCTGCGGGTGTACCCTTTCAGCCCGCTGGAGCTGGCGGGGTTTGCGGCGCTGGCGCACCCCGACCAGGCCACGCGCAGCGGCGCGCCGCTGACCGGCGCAATGGAGCTGGCCGACCGGCCGCTGGTGCTGCTGGTGGACGACAACGAGATCAACCGCCTGGTAGGCCGCGCGCTGGTGGAAGCGCTGGGCTACGAGGTGGTCACGGCCAACGACGGACTGGATGCGCTGGGCCAGTGCCGCATCAAACGGCCGCAGATCGTGCTGATGGACCTGGACATGCCGGTGCTCAAGGGCATCGACGCCACGCTGCGCCTGCGTGAGCTGCAGCGCCATGGCGAGATACCGCCGCTGGCCATCATCGCGGCCACCGCCGATGCCACCGACGACGCCCGTCTGGCCTGCCACCGCGCCGGCATGGACGGCTTCATGAGCAAGCCGCTGGACATCGCCGAGCTGCGGGCGCAGCTGCGGCGGTTCAGCGTGTCGAGGGTGTGAAGCGGCTCAGCGCCGCTGCCGCCACACCAGCCAGGCCGCCACGGCGCCCACGGCCATGGCCACGGCGGTGCCGCTGGCTGCGGCGGACGGCGCGCTGACGGTGGACTGCGCGCGCTGCTGGCGGTAGCCACCGGCCACCGTGTGGCGGCGCGAGGGGTCGAACAGGTTGCCGCTGGTGCTGGGCGCCGGGTCCGCGTTCTGCAGCGCGGCGTCGAACAGGCGCTTGGCCACGCGGCCCATCAGGCCCGGCACCAGCGCATGCACCACGCGTGAGGGCCAGGCCACGCTGCCCACCGTCACCGTCGGGCGCGGGCGCTGCACCAGGCCCACGATGGCCTGCGCCACGTCCTGCGGATCGAGCAGCGGCGGCGGCGGCTTGAGCTGGCGGCCGGTGTAGTTGCCGCCGTTCTGAAAGCCCGGCGTGTCCACGAAGGTGGGATACACCTCGCACACGTGCACGTCGGGCAGGTCGGCCTGTTCGGCGCGCAGCGACTCGCTGAAGCCCCGCAGCGCGAACTTGCTGGCTGCATAGGCGGTGGCGTACGGCGTGGGGGCCCAGGCGCCGATGGACACCATGTTGATCAAGGTGCCGCGCTGCTGCTGCCGGAAGTACGGCAGCACCGCATGGGCACCGTTCATCTCGCCGATCAGATTGGTTTCCACCACGCGGCGGTGCACGGCGATGGGAATGTCCTCGAAGCGACCCACCACGCCCACGCCGGCGTTGTTGATCCACACGTCGATGCCGCCGTAGCGCTCGATCGCCGCATCGGCCAGCGCGCGCATGGCCGCTGCATCGGTCACGTCGGTGGGCACCACCAGGGTGTCGGCGCCCAGGCCTTCGCAGGCACCGGCCACCGACTCGAGCGCCGCACGGTCGCGGGCGGCCAGCACCAGCGTGGCGCCCTGCTCGGCCAGCGCCAGCGCGGTGGCACGGCCGATGCCGCTGGAAGCGCCGGTGAGCACCACCACCCGCGCGCCCAGGGGCCGCGGCGCTGCGCCGGAAGATGTATAGGCATGTGGCTTCATGCGCGCACCAGGGCAACCGATGTGCCTGCCTGGCGCCGCCGGTGGGCAAGCCGCCATGGCGGTAAACCTGAATGCCGCTTGGTGCGGGAATTGCATACGCTGGCTTCCTCTTCGCCACGGACAGAAGTTTCCATGCCCATGCGCCACCTGCGGCCCCTCATCGCCGCCCTCGCCGCTGCCACCCTGGCCGGCGCCAGCTTCAACCTCCACGCCCGCGACCTGGTGGTGGCCCTGAAGACCGAGCCCAGCTCGATGGACCCGCAGTACCACGCGCTCACGCCCAACATCCAGCTGTCGCAAACGCTGCTGGACCCGCTGACCTGCGCCGACGCCGACTCTGCGCCCAAGCCCTGCCTGGCCGAATCGTGGAAGGTGGACGGCACCACCTGGACCTTCAAGCTGCGGCCCAACCTGAAGTTCTCCGACGGCACGCCGCTGACCGCACAAGACGTGGTGTTCACCTTCGACCGCGTGCCCAAGGTGCCCAACTCGCCGTCTTCCTACACCGTCTACCTGCAGCAGATCACCAAGGTGGAAGCACCCGATCCGCTGACGGTGCGCATCACCACCGCCAAGCCCTACCCGCTGGTGGCCACCAACCTGGCCAACCTGCCCATCCTGTCGGCCAAGGCTGCCAGCGGTACCGCGCCCGAAGGCAAGACCACGACGGAGCTGAACGCCGGGAACGGCCTGGTGGGCGCCGGCCCCTACAAGTTCGTGTCGTGGAAGCGCGGCAGCGAAATCATCTTCGAGCGCAACCCGCACTACTGGGGCCCCAAGCCCGCGTGGGACCGGGTGATCTACCGCCCCATCACCAACCCGGCGGCCCGCGTGGCGGCGCTGCTGGCCGGTGACGTGGACCTGGTGGAAGACCCGCCCACCGACGACCTGGCCCGGCTGCAGAAGGACCCCAAGCTCACCGTCATCACCAAGCCGTCCAACCGCATCATCTACGTGGCGCTGGACCAGAACGGCGAGCAGACGCCCGGCATCACCGGCCCCGATGGCAAGCCGCTGCCCAAGAACCCGATGCTGGACAAGCGGGTGCGTGAAGCGCTGTCGCTGGCCATCGACCGCAAGGCGCTGGTCGACCGCATCATGGGCGGCGTGGCCACTCCGGCCGCGCAGCTGCTGCCCTACCCGATGGAAGGCGCCAGCGACAAGCTCACCCAGGCCGCCAAGCCCGACCCCGAGCGCGCCAAGGCCCTGCTGAAGGAAGCCGGCTACCCCAACGGCTTCAACCTGGTGCTGGGCGCGCCCAACGGCCGCTACATCAACGACAGCAAAGTGGCGCAGACGCTGGCTGCGATGTGGACGCGCATCGGCGTCAAGACCACCATCGACAGCAACGCGCCGCCGGTGTTCTTCAAGAACCGCGACAGCTATGCCTACAGCGCCTACCTGGCCGGCTGGAGCACGTCCACCGGCGAGATGTCGAACACGCTCAATGCGCTGCTGGTCACGCCCAACAAGGAAAAAGGCCTGGGCACCACCAACCGCAGCCGCTATTCCAACCCCGAGATGGACCGCCTGGTCGATGCCTCGGCCGCGGTGATGGACGCCGGCAAGCGCAGCGCCCTCTTGGCCAAGGCCAGCGAGCTGGCGATGGCCGACTTCGCGATGCTGCCGGTGCACTTTGAGCACTCGGTGTGGGCGATGAAAAAGGGCCTGACGATGGTGGGCCGCTCCGACCAGATGACCATGGTGCAGTACGTGACGCCGGCCAAGTAAGCCGGCCCGCGCAGGCGCAGTTTTCATGCTGGCGTACATCATCCGCCGCCTGATGCAGGCGGTGCTGGTCATGGCCGTGATGTCGGGCCTGGTCTTCGTCGGCCTTTACGTGGTGGGCGATCCGGTCTCGATGATGGCCAGCCCCGAGGCGACGGAGCTCGAGCGTGATGCCATCCGCCAGTCGTTCGGGCTCGACAAGCCGCTGTGGCAGCAGTATTCGATCTTCATGTCGCATGCGCTGCGGCTGGATTTCGGCAAGAGCTTTCTCACCGGGCAGCCGGCGATGGGGCTCATCCTCGAGCGCATGCCCGCCACGCTGGAGCTGGCCGTCGTGTCGATGGCACTCGCGCTGCTGGTGGGCATTCCGCTGGGCATCTGGGCGGGGCTCAAGCCGCAGGCGGTCAGCAGCCGCGCGATCATGACCGGCTCGGTGCTGGGCTTTTCGCTGCCCGGCTTCTGGGTGGGGCTGATGTTCATCATGGTGTTTGCCGTGACGCTGGGCTGGCTGCCGGCCAGCGGCCGCGGCCGCACGGTGATGGTGGGCCCGCTGGACCTCAGCGTGCTCACACTCGACGGCTGGCAGCGCCTGGGGCTGCCGGCGCTGACCATTGCCGTGACCAAGGCGGCGCTCATCATCCGCGTCACCCGCGCCGCCACGCGCGAGGCGCTGCCGATGGACTACATCAAGTTCGCACGGGCCAAGGGCCTGGCCTGGAGCCGCATCCTGCGGGTGCACCTGCTCAAGAACATCCTGATTCCCATCGTCACCGTGGGCGGGCTGGAATTCGGCCAGGTGGTGGCCTTTGCGGTGGTCACGGAAACCATCTTCGCCTGGCCCGGCATGGGCAAGCTGCTGCTCGACTCCATCATCACGCTGGACCGTCCGGTGGTGGTGGCCTACCTGATCCTGATCGTGTTTTTCCTGGTGATGCTGAACCTGGTGGTGGACATCCTGTATTCGGTGCTGGACCCGCGGGTGCGGCTGGAGGCTGGCAAGGCATGACGGACACCACGCTTCAAACCGCATCGGCCACGGCGCTGCCGCCGCCCGAAACCCCGTGGCAGCGGCTGCGCCGCGAGTTCATGGCCAGCAAGCTGGCGATGCTGGGCCTGGCGCTGCTGGTGCTGGCGGTGGGTGCGGCGCTGCTGGCGCCGTGGATCTCGCCGCAGAACCCCTACGACATTGGCAAGCTGGACATCTTCGATTCCAAGCTGCCGCCGGGCAGCCCCAGCGGCGATGGTGCCTTGACCTACTGGCTGGGCACCGACGGCCAGGCGCGCGACCTGCTGTCGGCCATCTTGTACGGGCTGCGCACCAGCCTGCTGGTCAGTGGCGTGTCGGTGGCCGCGGCGCTGGCCATCGGCAGCGTGGCCGGGCTGGCGGCGGCTTACTTCGGCGGCTGGATCGATGCGCTGGTGATGCGGATCGTCGACATCCAGCTGTCGTTCCCGGCCATCCTGGTGGCGCTCATCCTGCTGGCGGTGCTGGGCAAGGGCGTGGACAAGGTCATCATCGCCCTCATCATCGTGCAGTGGGCCTACTTCGCCCGCGCGGCGCGCGGCGCGGCGCTGGTGGAGCGCGGCAAGGAATACGTGGAGGCCGCGCAGTGCATGTCGCTGGGCTGGCGCCGGGTGCTGCTGCGCCACATGCTGCCCAACTGCATGCCACCGCTCATCGTCATCGCCACCATCGATCTGGCGCATGCCATCGCGCTGGAGTCCACGCTCTCGTTCCTGGGCGTGGGCGTGCCGGTGACGGAGCCCTCGCTCGGCATGCTCATCGCCAATGGCTTCGAGTTTTTGCTGTCGGGGCATTACTGGATCTCGTTCTTCCCCGGCATCGCGCTGGCGCTCAGCATCATCGGCATCAACCTGGTGGGCGACCACCTGCGAGACGTGCTCAACCCGCACAACGCACACTGATGGCCACCTCCATGAACACCGCGGCCGAACCGGTGCTGCAGATCGAAGGCCTGAAGACCCACTTCTTCACCCACGGTGGCGTGGTCAAGGCGGTGGACGGGGTGGACCTGCAGGTCAATGCCGGCGAGATCCTGGGCCTGGTCGGCGAATCGGGCTCGGGCAAGAGCATCACCGGCTTTTCGGTCATCGGCCTGATCGACCCGCCCGGCCGCATCGTCGAAGGCCGCATCCGCTACCGCGGCGAAGACCTGGCCCGGGCCGGCGAGCGCCGGCTGCAGCAGGTGCGCGGCAAGGAGATCGCGATGATCTTCCAGGACCCGATGATGACGCTCAACCCCGTGCTGCGGGTGGACACGCAGATGATCGAAGCCATCCAGGCGCACGAGAAGGTGAGCGAAGCCGCCGCCCGCGCCCGGGCGCGCGAGGCGCTGGCCCGCGTGGGCATCGCGGCGCCCGACGAGCGGCTGCTGGCCTACCCGCACCAGCTGTCGGGCGGCATGCGGCAACGGGTGGCGATTGCCATCGCGCTGCTCAACCAGCCGCGGCTCATCATCGCCGACGAACCCACCACCGCGCTGGACGTCACCATCCAGGCGCAGATCCTGTACGAGGTGCAGAAGCTCTGCCGCGAGACCGGCACCGCGCTGGTGTGGATCACCCACGACCTGGCGGTGATCTCGGGCCTGGCCGACCGCATCGCGGTGATGTATGCCGGCCGCATCGTCGAAGCCGGCAGCGCCCGCCAGGTGATCGGCAGCCCCACCCACCCCTACACGCAAGGCTTGATCGACTCCATTCCCACGCGGCAGACGCACGGCACGCTGCTGCGGCAGATCCCGGGCATGACGCCTTCGCTGCTGCACCTGCCGGCGGGCTGCGCTTTCCGCCCGCGCTGCCCGCGGGCCGATGCCGCCTGCCTGCAGCCGCCGGCCATCGCGGCGCA
>NZ_CAXFDV010000171.1:0-2385 GCF_964001545.1 uncultured Aquincola sp. | reverse complement strand
GCTGCCGTAGGCAAAGGCCGCGGCGGCGCAGCTGCCGGCCTCACGCAGGCTGCGCTCGGGCGTGGCGGGCAGGTTCTCCAGCGCATCGGCGAACAGGCGCCCCAGCACGCCGGTGGTGTGCAGCGCCAGCGCCAATGCACCGGCAAACGGCCCCAGCCCGGCGGCCAGCACCATCAGCGCGGCCCACACCAGCTCGGGCACGCTGCGCAGCATGTTCAGCAGCAGGCGAGTCAGCGGCCTGAGCGCGCGCCCGCCCCGGCCGGCGGCCGGCAGCGCCAGCAGGCCACCGGCCAGCGCCGCCAGCACCGTGCCCAGGGCCGAGACGGCCAGCGTCTGCAAGGCGCCCCAGCCCACCTTGGCCAGCATCGGCGCCGACAGGTCGGGCGGGAAGAACTCGGCGATGAAGCGGCCCATCTGCCGCAGCGACTCGGGCGCGGCCAGCACCCGGTAGTCGATGGCCAGGTAGGCGAAGCTGGCGACCACCGCGGCCAGCACCGCCAGCGCCAGCAGGCCGCCGGCCCAGCGGCGCGGCGGGCGTGGGAGCGTGCTCGTCGTCATGCGGCGCCCCTCATGACAACAAGCGCCGCAGCAGCGCCGACAGCCCATCCGCCACGAACACCAACAGCAAAAAGGTCAGCAGGATGCTGCTGGCCTCGCCGCCGTTGAGCATCTTCATCGACTGGTCCATCAGCTGGCCCAGGCCCCCTGCCCCCACAAAACCCATCACCACCGAGGCGCGCACCGCACACTCCCAGCGGTAGACGGTGTAGCTGCCCAGCTCCTGCGCGGCGCCGGGCAGCAGGCCGTAGCCCAGCGCGGCCAACCGGCCGCTGCCGGCTTCCAGCAGCGCACGCGCCGGCCGCGCGTCGGTGGATTCCAGGATCTCGGCGTACACCTTGCCCAGCATGCCGCCGTAGGTGATGGCCAGCGCCAGCACACCCGCCGCCGGGCCCAGGCCCAGCGCACGCACGAACAGCAGCGCCCACACCACCTCCGGCACGGCGCGCAGCACCATCAGCAGCGTGCGGGCGGCGGTGCGCACCCCGCTGCCGCGCCAGCGCATCGCGCCCGGCCCCAGGCGCGAGACGGACAGCGCCCGGCTCATCAACAGGCCCAGCGGCGCGGCGATGACGAAGGCGATGGCCATGCCGGCGGTGGCCATGGCCAGGGTTTCCAGCGTGGCGCGGCCCAGCAGCGCCAGGAAGGCCGGGTCGGTGGACGGCGGCAGAAAGCCGGCCAGGAAGCCTGCCATCACGCTCAGGTTGCCGGGCTGGAACAGCGCGGCCGGATTGAACTCGGCCAGGCGCAGCACCGGCCACAGCAGCACGAGGGCCAGCACCAGCGCGGTCAGCCGGCTGCGGGCCTGCGGATCACGCGGGGCCGCGGCCAACGGCGCGGAAGGCCGGGAAGACGCAGGAGACGACATCAGCTCACAGAAATCAAGGCATGGGCAGGCGCCGCGCGCTAACGGCACATGGCGCCGGCGGCCAGCGGCGGCTCGGTCGTGGGCAACAACGGAGCGGCGCCCGGTACCGGCGCCTCGCCTGCGTACAGCGCCTGCAGCAGCGCGGGCGTCACCTCGCGCGCCGGCAGGTCGAACATCAGCTCGCCGCCGCGCATGCCCAGCACCCGCGGAAACCAGCGCAGCGCCAGGTCCACCGCATGCAGCGAGGCCACCAGCGTGGCGCCGGTGGCTTCGCTCTGGCGCACCAGCTGCTGCACGGCGGCATCGGCCAGCGTCGGGTCCAGCGCCGACACCGGCTCGTCGGCCAGCATCAGGTCGGGCCGCTGGTACAGCACACGGGCGATGCCCACCCGCTGCAGCTGGCCACCCGACAGACGATCGCAGCGGTCGAACAGCCGGTCGGCGATGTCCAGCCGCGCCAACGCTTCCTGCGCGCCGGCGGTATCCACAGGATGCAGCAGCGACCACAGCGCCCGGCCCAGGCCCCACTGCCCCACCCGGCCAGCCAGCACCGCCGTGACCACCCGCAGCCGCGGCGGGATGGGCGGCGCCTGGTGCACGCTGCCAATGCGGGCGCGCAGCCGGCGCAGCTCGGCCGGCCGCAGCTGCCAGGGCGACGCACCCAACACCTGCAAGCGACCTTCGCTCGGGCGCAGGCCGCAGCCCAGCAGCCGCAGCAGGCTGGTCTTGCCGGCGCCCGAGGGGCCGATCACGGCCAGGCGTTCACCGGCGCGGGCCGCCAGCGACAGCCCCCGCAGCGCGCGGTGGCCGTTGCCATGCACCAGGCCCACGCCTTCCAGCTGGAAGGACACGGCAGCGCTTTACTTCAGCAGGCCGGCCGCCTTGGCCGCGGCCTCGATGCCGTCGTAGTTGGACGGCTGCGTCGGGATGAATTTGCTCGCCCGCTGCAGCGCCATGAT
>NZ_CAXFDV010000170.1:0-11661 GCF_964001545.1 uncultured Aquincola sp. | reverse complement strand
GATTGGTATGTGATCGCGGTGATCCCGACCTGGCCCGAGCGCGAGGCCTACGACGCGGTGGAACGCTACGAACGCCGGCCCGACGGCAAGATCGCCACCACCTTCACCTACCGGCATGGGGGGCACGACGAGCCGATCAAGACCATGCACCCGGTGGGCACCGTGCTGCCCAACACCGGCAACGCCATCTGGACCATGCAGTTCCTGTGGCCGTTCGAGGCCGACTACCGGATCATGCACATCGACCCGGACTACAAGGAAGTGGTGGTCGGCCGCGAGAAGCGCGACTACGTGTGGATCATGTCCCGCACGCCCACGATGCCTGCCGCCGACCTGGAGCGACTGACACGCTTCGTCGCGGCGCAGGGCTACGACGTGAGCAAGCTGCGCAAGGTGCCGCAGCGGCCGCGCTGAGCCGTAGGCGGCGGGTCTGATCAGGGCGTTGCCGGTGCCGCGGGCGCCCACTCAGACGCCGCGTTGCGCATCAGTGCCTGGAAGTCCGGGTTCTTCTTGAGCTGGGTCACCAACCAGGCCGCCAGGGAACGACCTGCCGCGCTGTCGCTGGGATAGTGCAGGCCGGCCACCTCGCGGCGACGGCCGATGCGCTCCGCCGCTGCAGCGAGAGCATCCTTGTTGGTCCCAGGTGCGATCTCGCCCAGCACCAGCGAGACAGCATGCGCCATGGTGGCGTGGCCGCTCGGATAGGATGGATGCCCAGGGTGGAATGCGTGCTTTCCGGGGAACATGGCATCAACGCAGTGTCCGGACTTGCCAGGCCGGCCGCGCATGAAGTGCTTCTTGAGCGCAAAGAGCGGCGCATCGATCGACTGATCCACCCGCCGGAGCAATTCCAGCGTTTGCACGCGCATGGGGGGCGTTTCTAGATCGCCGACCAACTCCAGCAGTTCGTTGACCGCGTGCCGCCATGACTTGGCCTCCCAGTTGATTTGCCGGGTCTTTCCAGGTCTCTCCTTGTTCTCGGCGTCCCTGAGTTGGGCACATTCATCGCCCACTGGCGACGGCAGGCTCAGCCCGCTGAACTGCGCCCAGTCCTCGGGCAGCAGCGACGCATCTGCGCGTTCGCCCTTGGTCTTGAAGTCGCCGGTCCAATCGTCCTCCGTGAATCGGTGATCGAAGCTGGGCCAGTCGGCGTGCGGACGCACCTCTGGCAGCGGCTCAGGCTTCGGTGCTGGCGCGATGTCGTCCACGAAAGCGATCAGCATGCGACTGATGAGGTGCTGCTCGGCGAACTCCGACTCATGGCGCTTCCACCAGTCGATCGCACGCTCACGCGAATCGCCCGCGGGGTAGATGTCCGTGTCCAGCCGCCCCGAACCATCGTACTGCGGGTCGAGATCCCACCGCGCCGTGTCTGAGGCCATGCGAGGCGGACGCGATGGCCTCTTCACTCCACCAGCCGCAAGCTCATACGGATCGTTCTCGGGAAAGATGGGATCGCTGTTTTCCACCTTGACCACCACCACCCACGCAAAGTAGCTCTTCGTCATTGCGCCGCTCCTAAAATGAATTGCCGACATCGGCAGGCGGAAAGTAGCCAGTTCGCACCATGAAGGGCATTACCCGTTGGTCCTATGCCATGGGCTCGATGGTCCTGCTTGCAGCGCTGGCAGGCGTGCCGCGACACACCGCGCAGGAACCCGTGCTTACCCGGGTGGCCTACATCGGGGGTTGGCCAGCGGTGCAGGATGAAGCGTTCGCGCAATTCGTGCGCGCACTTTCGCAAGTCAATCCCCAATGGCCACAGCAGATGCAGTTCCTGCACTTCAATGCCGGGATCGACGACGTGACGGCTGCGCGCCTGGCAGTGCAGCAGGCGGTGCAGGCTGGTGCGGCAGTCATGGTGCTGCCAACAGGCATCACGGCGCTGGCGGCCCGCCGCCTGGGCGTGCCGATACCCGCCGTGTTTGCCACCTACACCGATCCCATGCGCGACGGCATCGTGGACTCGATGACGTCACCCCATGGCATGACCGGCCTTTCGCTGGCCGATTGGCTGGACGAGAAGCGGCTGGACGTGCTGCGCGAAGCGTTTGACGGCTTGCACCGCATCGGCGTGCTGGCCGATCGCGAATGGGTGGCCCTTTTCGACGTCGAGCGCCGCTTGGCCGCCTATGGCCAGGAAACCGGGGTGCAGCTGACCCTGTTCCTGGCCCAGGACGAAGCCGACGTCATCACGCAACTGGGCAGCCCCACGGCCACGCGGCAGCAGGCCTGGTACATCCCACCCACCTTCGTGTCCTACGTGGCCGAAGCGACCATCCGAACGCAGCTGCAGCGGCTGCGCCGGCCCGCCATGTTCGGCACCACCGAGGAGGTGCAGGCCGGTGGACAGATGGCCTATGCCCAGGACA
This sequence comes from uncultured Aquincola sp., assembly GCF_964001545.1. NCBI lineage: Bacteria > Pseudomonadati > Pseudomonadota > Betaproteobacteria > Burkholderiales > Sphaerotilaceae > Aquincola > uncultured Aquincola sp. The sequence goes on along the minus strand of NZ_CAXFDV010000170.1, from coordinate 9,289 downwards.
CCAGCTTCGCGATGCCCACGCTGGCCGAGATGCTGGGCCGCGTGCTGGCCGGTGAGCTGCCGCAGCACATGCCGGTGGAACGGCCACGCCGCTTCGTGCTGGCCGTGCGGCTGGGCGACGAATTCGCGGTCGACGTCGCCCCGGCCGTCGTGCGCAAAGCCGACCTGGTCATCACCGCTCATGCGGCCTTGCCGGCGGTGCCGCGCTGATGGTGCCAAGCTCTTTGGCTGCGCGCTATGCGCTGATGGTGGGTGGGCTCAGCATCGGCCTGCTCCTGACCGCGGGCGGCCTGCACACCTGGATGGCCTACCGCCAGGCACGCACCGCGATCGCCGAGCTGCAACGCGTGCACACCGAGGCCGCGGCGCAGGAGATCGCACAGGCGCTGCGTCGCACGGAGAACACGCTGCGCGATGCGGCCAAGATGCCTTGGGAGCGGAACGGCTTCGGTGTCGACGCCTTGCGCGAGGAACTGGCGCGCCTGCTGGTGCTGGCCCCTGCAGTGCTGGACGTGCGGCACGCTTCGCTGCAGCCTGACTTCGCGGTCTTCGTCTCCCGGGCCGATCGCCAGGCACCCGGCGCTGCGCCAACCGACTGCCCGGCCGACACGCACTATGGCAATACCCGTTATGAAGCGGGCGTGCCGCTGCTGGAACTGAGCGTGCCCACCCACCGGCCGGGCAGCTGCCTGATGGCCACCCTCAACCTGCGCTTTCTTGCCGACGTGGTGTCGGGCCTGCGTATCGGGGAACACGGCCAGGTGTACGTGGTGGACGCGGCCGACCACCTGATTGCGCACCCGCGGCCCACGCATGCGCTGCGACAGCTCTCGCTGGGCAACTACGGGCCGGTGGCCGCCGCCCGGTCAGCCAGCCCCGACCAGCGCTGGCCGGTCAACGGCATGGATGCAGTGGATGTGGACGGCCTACCGGTGATCGTCACCGCTGCGCCCATCCCCGGACCGCGCTGGTTGGTGTTGGCGCAGCAACCCCGGTCGGAAGCGCTTAGGCCCGTGGTGACCAGCGTGGCACAAACGCTGGCACTGGTGCTGCTCGCAGGCCTGATGGCGGCCATGGCCAGCCTGTGGTTCTCTCGGCGCATGGCGGCCCCCATCGTCGCGCTGCGCCGGGCCACGGCTCGCATCGCCGGTGGCAACCTAGCTTCCGGCGTGGATGCTGCCATCGACGCCCGCGGCGGTGCGGAGCTGACGGCGCTGGCGCAAGACTTCAACGAGATGGCGCACCAGCTGCAGGCCTCGTACCGAGGGCTGGAAGCCAAGGTGGCCGAACGCACCGCGGAACTGTCTGCCGCGCGCGACCTGCTGCTGCAGCAATCGCAGGATCTGGCGCGCCTGAACGAACAGCTGCGGGCGCAGCTGCAAGCTTTGGCGGTCAGCCAGGAGCAGGCGGTACGGGCCAGCGCGGCCAAAACCCGGTTCCTGGCCGCCGCCAGCCACGACCTGCGACAGCCCATGCACTCGGTGAGCCTGCTGATGAGCGTGCTGCGCGAGCGGCTGCAGCAACCCGAGCAGGTGTCGCTCGCGGACAAAGTGAGCCGCTCCATTGGTGCGATGGAGCATCTGTTCTCCGGCCTGCTGGACATCTCGCGGCTGGACGCTGGTGACGTGCGTGCGCAGCCCGGGCCGCAGCTGCTCGACGACATGCTGGCCCGTGTGCTGTGCAGCTATGAGCCGCAGGCGGCGGCCAAGGGCCTGCGGTTGCAGCTGCGTGCCCCACGCGGAGTGCTGGTGCGCACCGATGCCGCCATGCTGGAACGCGTGCTGGGCAATCTCGTGGCCAACGCCGTTCGGTACACCGCCAGTGGCGGGGTGCTGATGGCGGCCCGACCGCGTGGCGCCGAGGTGCTGGTGCAGGTCATCGACACCGGCCCCGGTATTCCCGCGGCCCACCTGGACGACGTGTTCGAGGAGTTCTTCCGCCTCGACAGCGGCAGTGGCCACCCCGGCGGGCTCGGCTTGGGACTGTCCATCGTCAAGCGCAGTCTGGCCATGCTGGGACACCCGCTGCAGGTACGTTCGCGCGTCGGTCATGGCACCAGCTTCGGCTTACTGCTGCCACGGGTAGCCGGCTGGCCATTGTTGACCGACACGACTGGCGTGCAGCCCGTGGACGACGGTCGGCTGACAGGTTGCTTCGTGCTGCTGGTGGACGACGACGCCGACAACCGCGATGCCCTGCGGGCGCTGTGCCTGCAATGGGGTTGCCTGGTGGCCGACGCCAGCTCGGGAGAGGCCGCCCTGGCCGAGGTCGACCGCCACCTGCGCACCCCCGACCTGATCATCACCGACCAGAGCCTGGGCAACGGCTGGACAGGCACCACCCTCGTGACCGAACTGCGCCGGCGCCTGGATGACCAACTGCCCGCGGTGGTGCTGACAGCCGACCTATCACCGGAGACGGATGCGCAGATTGCGGACATCCAGGCGGTGAAGCTGTCCAAGCCGGCCAGCGCCCAGCGGCTACGCCAGGCCGCCATCGGCTCGCTCGCCCGCGTCGCCTGATGCCTGCGCCAACGCAGCGGTGAAACCGGGACCCAGGCGCCCTGCCTCGATGACCGCCTGTGTGCGGGTGGTCACGTTCAAGGCCCGAAGCACAGCCGACGTGTGTGCCTTCACGGTACCCGGCGCCAGGTTGAGCGTTCGTGCAATCAGCTTGGCCGGCATCCCCTGAAGGATGAGGGCCAGCACCGCCGACTGCCGCGGTGTGATGCCCAGGTCGGCGGGAAGGGGGCCGGCGCCGCTCACGGCGGCCACCTGCGTACCCACCGTCGGCAGCGCCGACCGTGGCGCCGGACGGGCTGCCGACACCGGCGCGGCCAGCACGCTGGTGGGCAGGTAGATGCCCTTGGCCATGATGAGCCGCAGCGCCGCAGCGAACACGGCCGAACTTGAACTCTTGGGAATGAAGCCCATCGCTCCGGCATCCAGGGCGCGCAGCACGGTCTCACGGTCGTCGTTGGAGGACAGCGCCACCACCGGGCACTGCGGCAGCCGCTCGTGGAAGCATGCAATGCCTTCAAGACCGTTCATGCCGGGCAGACCCAGGTCCATCAACACCAGGTCGGGTTGCAACGGTGCCTGCTTGTCGAGCAAGGCCAGGGCTTCTTCGCAGGAGCCCGCTTCCCACACGACCAGCGGATCGACCAATGGTCGCAGCAGCAGGGCCAGCCCCTCGCGGAACAGCGCGTGGTCGTCGACGAGCATCACGTTCATGGCCAGATGATGGTAGCGCCGGCATCGGCCTTCATCCCCCTGCCGGCCTAGCCCTTTTGGCCCGGGCCATGCGGCCGATCGCCAACGCCGCCGCAGCGCGCTGCAATGCAGGCCAGCATCAGGAGAGTCCGACATGACCATACCGCTCGTCTCCACGCACACCGATACGGCCTGTCGCTGGCCGATGCGCCAGGTGGTCGAAGACTTCGCCCCCTCACCCTGGAACCTGCTGGCCGCTGCGCTGGACCAGCTCGATTGCGGTGTTGTGGTGTTGGACGAGCGGCTGGACTTGCTGCATGCCAACCGGCACGGCCGTCAACAGATGATGATGACGGCGGGTCACCTGGCACTGCGGCTTCTGCCGGAGCTGATGCAGCGTGCCTCCCAGGCCTTGCTGCTGGGCCGCCGCAGTCTGCATGCGCTGGCCGGCAGCCCGCACGACGCGGTCGCGGTGCTGCCACTGCCGGGCCCGGAAGGAGGCAGCGCTGGGGTGCTGCTGGTGGCCAGCCGTGGCGGCGTCTGCTCGGCGGTGACCCTGGGGCTGTATGCGCAACAGCACCACCTGACCCTGGCAGAAGCGCAAGTGCTGCAGGCGCTCGCCGGCGGCGCCAGCCCCGACCAGATTGCCCACCAGCACGGCGTGGCGCCCTGCACCACCCGCACCCACATCAGCAGCATCCGGCAAAAGACCGGCTCTGCCAGCATCACCGCCCTGCTGCGCCACGTGGCGGGCTTGCCGCCCGTGGGCGCGCTGGTGGGATGAAAGCGCGCGCGGGCTACTTCGCGGCGTTGAGGGTGCTCAGCTTCACCTCGCGGATCTTGCCGTTCTCCACCACGCCCACGCGGGTGTCGTTGATGGTGCCGCCCTTGTCGTCGATGCCTTCGAGCGAGCCGGGGTTGCTGGCATTGGTCAGCGCCTTGACGGCCTTGTCCATCTGCGCGCGGATGGCCACCGCGTCGGTGGTGGTGCCGGCCAGCTTCATCGCAATGGCGGTGGCATGCACGATGGTGTAGTTGTACGAGACCTCGGAGCTGGGCGTGCGGCCCGAGTGACCCTTGCGGAAACGCTCGACGAAGTCCTTGGCCGCCGGGCTGGAATCTTCGGCCAGCGGCAGCACGCCGATGGCGCCTTCCAGCATCGCATAGCCACCGGTCACGGCCGAGATCTCGTCCATCTTGGCCTGGTCGATGATGGCAAAGCCGCCCTTGAAGCCCAGCTCACGCGCCTGCTTGACCACCAGGCCCGTGGGCTCGGAAGCGCCGCCGATGAACAGCACGTCGGGCTTGGCCGCCAGCACGCGGCTCACGCCGCTGTAGAAGTCGGCGGCGCGGTTGTAGCTCATCGGGTTCTCGGCCACGATCTTGCCGCCCGCCGCCTCCCAGGCCGGCTTGAAGGCCGCCGTCCAGGCCTTGGCGTAGTCGTGGTCGGCATTGGCGATGGCCAGGTTCTTGCCGTACTTGCCCATGGTGTGCTTGACGAAGGGCTGCACGTACGAGGTGTACTCGGGCGGAATGCGGATGGTGAGCTTGTTGCCGCGTGCGGTGATCTGCGGCACGCTGCTGTAGGCCAGCACCATGTACTTCTGGGCTTCGTTCTGCGTCTGCAGCGCGAAGATGCCGCCCGAGTGCGGCACCAGGATCGCGGGCGTCTTGCTCTCCTGCACCAGGCGCTGGGCGTTGATGGCGGTTTCGCTGGGGTTGTACTTGTCGTCCAGCGCCACGATCTCGAGCTTGACCTTCTTGCCGGCCACTTCCAGGCCCGCCGCATTCACCTCGGCCGCGGCCATCTGCATGCCGTCCAGCACGTTCTTGCCATACAGCGCCGCACCGCCGCTCAAGGGCCCGGAGTAGCCGATCTTCACCACGTCCTGGGCGAAGGCGGGCACCGCCATCACCGCTGCAGCCGCAGCCAGCGCAAGGGTACGAATCTTCAGCGTCATGTGTTGTCTCCAGTGGGGGGTCAAGCGCCGATGTAGGCGCGGCGGATTTCGTCGTTGTTTAAGAGCGTGTCCCGGTCGCCTTCCATCACGATGCGGCCGTTCTCGATCACGTAGGCGCGGTCGGCGATCTTCAGTGCCGCGTAGGCGTTCTGCTCGGCCAGGATCACGGTGGTGCCTTGGCGGTTGATGCGCTGGATCACCTCGAACACCTGCTTGACCACCAGCGGCGCCAGGCCCAGTGAAGGCTCGTCCAGCAGCAGCGCCTGCGGCCGGCCCATCATCGCGCGGCCGATGGCCACCATCTGCTGCTGCCCGCCGCTGAGCGAGCCGGCCGGCTGGTGCTGCTTCTCTTTCAGAATCGGAAACAGCGCCATCACTTCGTCCAGCATGCGCTCGTTGCCGGCCTTGTCGCCGCGGTGCACGTAGGCGCCCAGGTTCAGGTTCTGCAGCACGCTCATCTGCGGAAACAGCTTGCGGCCTTCAGGGCACAGCACCAGGCCACCCTCCACGATCTGCGAAGGCTTGCGGCCCACCAGCTCCTGGTTGCCGAAGCGGATGCTGCCGCCCCGGGCCTTGTGGATGCCGCTGGTGGTGAGAAAGATGGAGCTCTTGCCCGCGCCATTGGCGCCCAGCAGCACCACCAGCTCACCGGGCTTGGCCTGCAGGCTCACGCCATCGAGCGCGCGAAAGCTGCCGTAGTCCAGCGTCAGGTTCTCGATCACCAGGCCAGCGCCGGCCTTTGCTTGGGGTTCAGACATCGGCATGCTCCGCGCCCAGGTAGGCATCGATCACCGCGGGGTTGTTGCGGATCTCGGCCGGGGTGCCCTCGGCGATCTTCTCGCCGTAGTTCAGCACCATGATCTTGTCGGCCAGGCTCATGATCATGTTCATCTTGTGCTCGATCAGGCACACGGTGATGCCGTGCCGCACGAACTTGCGGATCAGCTCGGCCAGGCCCAGCGTCTCGTCGGGGTTCACGCCGCCGGCCGGCTCGTCCAGCAGCACCAGCTGCGGGTCGGTGGCCAGCGCCAGCGCAAAGGCCACGCGCTTGCGCTCCTCCTGCGTGATGTCGCCGGCCATGCGGTGCGCGATGTGCGACAGGCCGACGAAGTCCAGCGCCTCGCGCGCCTTCTCGCGGCACAGCCGTTCTTCGGCCTTCAGCCGCGCGCTGTTGACGATCACGTCCCACAGGTTGGCGCGGGTGCGCAGCCGGTGGCCCACGATCAGGTTGTCCAGCACCGTGGCCATGTCGAACAGCGCCGTGGTCTGGAAGGTGCGCGAGACGCCCAGCTGCGCCACCTGGTCGGTGCGCAGGCGGGTGACGTCGGTGCCGTTGAACACGATCTGCCCGCTGGTGGCCGGGTGCACGCCGCTGATCAGGTTGAAGAACGTGGTCTTGCCGGCGCCGTTGGGGCCGATGATGGCGTTGATCTTGCCGCGCTCGATGGTGGTGCTGACGTCGTTGACCGCCACCAAGCCGCCGAAGCGCTTGGTGAGCTTGCGGATTTCCAGGCAGGCGCTGCCGGCCGCGGTGCTGCGGGCTTCATCACGCATGGCGTTGGCCTCCGGTGGACACGCTGGGCACCGCCTTCAGCGGCGCCGTGGTTCGCTGCGCAGCGGCAGCAGGCTCGGCCGCCTGCGAAGCGCGGCGCGCGCGCCAGCCCAGCCAGCTGCCCACGATGCCGTGCGGCACGAAGATGACCAGCAGCACGAGGATGGGTCCGAACACCAGGAAGCGGTACTCCTGCAGGAACTGCAGGTACTGCGTGATCCACGGCACCGAGATGCTGCCCAGCAGCGGCCCCAGCAGCGTGCCCAGGCCGCCCACCAGCATGTACATGGTCATGTCGAAGGTGTGTTCCACCGCCGCCACGCCCGGGCCCAGAAAGCGCACGAAGCCCGCATACAGCCCGCCCGCCAGACCGGCATAGAACACCGACAGCACGAAGGCCAGCAGCTTGGTGCGCATCAGGCGGATGCCCAGCGCCTCGGCCAGTGCGTCGCTGTTGCGGATGGCCATGAAGCTGCGGCCCATCAGCGAATTGACGATGCGCCGCATCACGAAGATGCCCAGCACCAGGAAGAAGAACACCAGGTAGTACAGCGCGCGCGGCGTGTCGAAGACCAGCGGCCCGATGGGCGAAGGACCGGGGATGCCGATGATGCCCACGGTGCCGTGGGTCAGGCTTTCCCACTTCTCGATCACCAGGAACATGATGTAGCCCACGCACAGCGTGAAGATCGAGAAGTAGTGGCCCTTGAGCCGCAGCGAGACCGCGCCCACCGCCGCCCCCAGCGCGGCGGTGACGAAGCCCGACAGCGCGAAGGCCAGCCAGAACGGCACCTGATGATCCACGGTGAGGATGCCCACGGTGTACGCCCCCACCGCCATGAAGCCGGCATGCGCCAGGTTGAACTGGCCGGTGTAGCCGGTGATCAGGTTCAGGCCGATGGTGGCGATGGCGTAGATGTAGGCCGTCGACATCACCGTGAGGTGGTAGTCGTTGCCCGCCATCAGCGGGAAGGCCAGGCCCGCAACGAAAAGCGCCAGCCAGCCGAGGGTTGCCCTATTCATCAGTGGGCTCCCTTCGCGAACAGGCCTTGGGGGCGGAACGACAGGATCAACACCAGCAGCGCGAAGGCGATGATGTCCTTGTAGTCGGTCGAGATGTAGAAGGCCCCGAAGCTCTCGGCAAATCCGATGATCAGGCCGCCGACGATGGCGCCCGGCACGCTGCCCATGCCGCCCAGGATGATGATCACGAAGGCCTTGGTGATCACCAGATGCCCCATCGCCGGGTACACCAGGTTGATGGGCGCATACAGCGTGGCGGCCACCGCCGCCAGCACCCCGCTGATGGCGAAGGTCATCATCGCCACCCGGTTGGCATCGATGCCCACCAGCGAAGCACCGTCGCGGTTTTGCGCCATGGCCACGATGGTGGAGCCGGTGACGGTGCGCCGCAGGAACAGGTGCAGCAGCACCATCAGCGCAAAGGCCGCGCCGATGATCAGCAGGCGCTGCACGGGGGCGGTGACGCCCGCGAAGTCGATGATGCCGGTGTACGGCGTTTGCATGCGGTGGAAGTCGGCGCCCCAGATGGCCTGCGCGCCCGCCTCCAGGAACAGCAGCATGCCGATGGCCGCGATCATCGGGTGCAGGCCCGAGGCATGGCGCAGCGGATGGAAGACCAGCCGCTCGGCCAGCGTGGCCAGCGCGGCCACCGCCACGGCCGAGCCGGCCATCGCGATCCAGTAGTTGGCGCCGTACTTCGACATCAGGTGGAAGCTGATGAAAGCCCCCGCCATGTAGAAGGCGCCATGCGCGAAGTTGGGCACGTGCAGGATGCCGTACACCAGCGTGAGGCCCAGCGCCACGAGGCTGTAGATGCCTCCGAGCGTGAGACCGTTGAGCACTTGCTGAAGGAAGAGATCCACGTGAACTGCCTGTGGCGGTGGAAGCTGGGCCACGATGGTTGCAAGCCGCCTTCGGATGCGTCAACCGAAAGCACGGTATGCATTTCGTCATGTGCAATAACCCGGGCAAACACCGACCCGTGCCGGAAGTTTCTAGGGGACAGCCCTGATAGGCTGCTGTCGCAAAGGTGGCAGGCCACACTGGGGTTCAGCCCTAGTCCGCCACAGTTTTAGAATTTTGGGGATGGGCCGTTGGCGCCCGCCCGCAAGGAGTGAAATGGGCATCCTGCTGTTGTCTTCGCCGCTGCCCGCGGCCCCGTTCGCCGATGCGCTGCGCGCCACCGCCCCCGATGTGCCGGTGTGGACGAGCGTGGAAGAAGCCCCGCCCGACGAGGTGGAGATCGTGATGGCCTGGCGGCTGCAGGCCGGCGTGCTGCCGCGCTTTCCCAAGCTGCGCGCGCTGTGCTCGCTGGCCGCGGGCGTGGACAAGCTGATCCACGTGCCCGACCTGCCGCCCGAGCTGCCCATCACCCGCGTGGTGGACCCGATGCAGGGCGTGCAGATCGCGCAGTACGTGCTGGCCGGCAGCCTCAGCTTCACGCGTGACCTGCGGCGCTACGCCGACCAGCAGGCGCGTGGCGTGTGGGACCGCCACCCGGTGCGGCCGGTATCGCAATGCCGCGTGGGCCTGCTGGGCCTG
>NZ_CAXFDV010000169.1:0-2419 GCF_964001545.1 uncultured Aquincola sp. | reverse complement strand
GTCTTGCGCAGGGCCAGCGACATCTGCAGGGCCGGGGCGCCGCGCCCCAGGCGCAGCACGCGCACCGGGTAGGCCATGGTGATGGCGGGGTCGGACAGCTGCACGATGGAGATGCCCAGCCCGGCGCTGACCATGGCCACGATGGCGGGCACGTTGTCCAGCTCGATCGAGGGCCGGCGCTCACGCACGTGGGCATTGACGTAGCGCACCGCCATCGCGCCGGTGACGGTGCCGCGGTCGTAGCGGATCCAGTCGTACTGGCGGAAGAGGGCGCCTACCGACGGCTCGGGTGATTGCGGCGGGGCCACCAGCAGCAGTTCGCGCCGTTCCAGCGGATGCCAGCGCAGGCCGGCGCTGCCGCCCTTGTCGGGCTGGGCCACCACCGCGGCGTCCAGGCTGCCGGCCTTGACCATCTCGGTCAGCCCGGCGCTGCGGCCCCGCAGCGGCCGCAGGTCCAGCCGCGGGTAGCGCTGCTGCAGGATCTTCATCACGCCGGGCAGCAGCACCGGCTGCATCGATTCGATGATGCCCAGGCGCACCGTGCCTTCCACGCTCACCGATACCTGCCGGCGCAGCACCGCCAGCCGCTGCAGCCCTTCCTGCATGCTGGCGGCCACCTCGCGCGCGGCGGGCGTGGGCCGCACCTGCAGGCCCGAGCGGTCGAACAGCGTCTGGCCCAGATAACGCTCGAGCTGCTTCATCTGCATGCTCACGGCACTGGGCGTGAGGTTCATCTCCAGCGCTGCCGCCGCGAAAGAGCCGCCGCGCAGCACCGCATCCAGCGTGTGAAAGGCCGCGATCTTCATCAAGAATCCTTCAGTAGGAGTCAAATTTTCGTCGCTTTTTATTGATCTGGCTCAACCCTAGACTGCGTCTTCATCGGTAGCCGTTGTGCCGCTGCCCAGGAGACGAGATGACCGTGCAAGTACCCACCGCCGCGGCCTGGCGCGCCGCCGAAGCCGCTGCCGACACCAGTTGGACGCTGCGCCTGACGCCCGAGGAGGCCGAAGGCTTCGACCAGGCGCTGCGCCATGCCCGCGATGCCGACAAGCCCTGGCTGGCGATGGGCCCGCAGGACTTTCCGCTGCCGGCGGCCTCGCGCGCGGCCTTGCAGCGTGCGGCGGCACTCACCCAGGGCCGCTGGGGCATGTGTCTGGTCAAGGGCCTGCCCACCGGCCGCTGGAACGAGCATGAAGCCCGGCTGGCCTGCTGGGGCATCGGCCTGCACATGGGCGTGGCGCGCACCCAGAACCGCGCCAGCGACTTCATCGCCGACGTGCGCAACGAAGGCGGCGAGTACAAGGGTGCCAACGGCCGCGGCTACAACACCAATGCAGGCCTGGACTTCCATTGCGATTCGGGCGACGTGGTGGGCCTGCTGTGCCGGCGTGCGGCCAAGCGCGGCGGCGAAAGCAAGGTGGTCAGCTCGCTGGCGGTGATCGAGGAAGTGCAGCGCCGCCGGCCCGACCTGATACCGGTGCTGCAGGGCGACTGGTTCCACAGCTACCAGGGCGCCCAGCACCCCGATGCGCCGCCCTTCTACCGCTGCCCCATCGTCGGCAGCGCCGAAGGCCATGTGGCCATGCGCGCCAACCGCAAGAACGTGATGGCGGCGCAGCGCGACTTTGCCGCCGTGCCGCGCCTGAGCGAGCTGCAACTGCAGGCGCTGGACCTGCTGGACGAGTTGATGAAAGACCCGGCGCTGTGCTTTTCGATGTGGCTGGAGCCGGGCGACCTGCAACTGCTGAACAACTACGTGACGCTGCATTCGCGCACCGACTTCGAAGACCATGAAGAGCCCGACCTGAAGCGCCACCTGTACCGTCTGTGGCTGGCGCTGCCGCAGTCGCAGCCGCTGCCGGCCGACTGGGCCGAGTACTTCGGCGACGTGCGGGCCGGCGCGGTGCGGGGCGGCCTCTACGGCAGTCAGATGACGCGCGAGTTTCTGGACTTCGAGCAGCGCCAGGCCGCTGCGATGGGCATGCCGTGCCAGGTGCGCCCGCTGGTGCGGCCGGCCTGAGCCCGGCGCAACGGCTTACAACATCAAGCAGGAGACAAGCATGCAACGACGCCACTTCCTGGCTGCGGCCGGTGTTTCAGGCTGGGCCCTGGCGGGCCGCGCGCTGGCGGCGGGTGAGCCCGCAGGTCGCATCCTCGTCGGTGCCACGCCTGGTGGCGGCACCGACCTGGTGGCCCGCTCCTTGGCCACCGAGCTGGGTCCGCGGCTGCAGCGGCAGTTCATCGTCGAGAACCGGCCGGGCGCCGCCGGCAACATCGCCGCCGGTGCGGTGGCCAAGGCCGACCCGGACCTGGGCAGCCTGCTGGTCTGCTACACCAGCCATGCGATCAATGCCTCGCTGTTCCCGAAGCTGCCCTTCGATCCGCTGAAGGACTTCACGGCCATCAGCCTGGTGGCGCG
>NZ_CAXFDV010000168.1:0-4104 GCF_964001545.1 uncultured Aquincola sp. | reverse complement strand
GAACGCCTGTTCCAGACCGCGCCGATGGCCTCGGCCATCCTGTCGTTCGAAGACCGCAGCGTGATCGACGTCAACCAGGCCACCTGCCAGCGCTTCGGGCTGCGGCGCGAGCAGATGGTGGGCCGCTCGACCAATGCCTTTTCGCGCGGGCTGCTGAACGAAGACCGCGACCTCTTCTATCACCGGCTGCGCGAGGACGGCCAGGTGCGCAACCTGGTGGTGCGCGTGCGCGACCGCCAGGGCCGTGTGCACCCCGAGGTGATGAACGCCGACCTGATCGACTACATGGGCAAGTCCTGCTGCCTGGTGACGGCGCTGGACATCAGCGACCTGCGGGTGGCGGCCGAAACCCGCCGCGCGCTGGCCGAGGCGCAGGCCGCCAACCAGGCCAAGAGCGAATTCCTCTCGCGCACCAGCCATGAGCTGCGCACGCCGCTGCATGCCATCCTGGGCTTTGCGGCCCTGCTGCGGCGCGATGCCAGCCAGCGGCTGCTGCCCACCGACCTGGAGCACATCGGCCACCTGGAACGCGCCGGCTGGCACCTGCTGACCCTGGTGGACGACGTGCTGGCCCTGTCGCGGGCCGAGGTCGGCCAGATCGACGTGGCGCTGGAGCCGCTGTCCCTGGCGCCGCTGCTGCAGGAAACCGTGGCCCTGCACCGGCCGCTGGCCGACCGCGCCGAGATCACGCTGTCGCTGACGCCCCCGGGCCCCGAGGCCGTGGCCGTGCGCGCCGACCTCACGCGCCTGCGGCAGGTGCTGATCAACCTCTTGTCCAACGCCATCAAGTACAACCGGCCCGGTGGCAGCGCCAGCGTGGGCGCGCACGCCGTCGGCGACACGGTGGTCATCGAAGTGAGCGACACCGGCATCGGCATGACGGCCGAGCAGCAGGCCCGGCTGTTCGAGCCCTTCAACCGCCTGGGCCGCGAGCGCGAAGGCTTCGAAGGCACCGGCATCGGCCTGGCCCTGGCGCGCGAGCTGATGCTGCTGATGGGCGGCCGACTGGAGATCGAAAGCGAAGCCGGCCGCGGCACCCAGGTGCGGCTGTGCCTGCCGGCCAGTGCGCCGCCGCAGCACGAGGTGCTGCCGCCCGACCACCTGGGCGCCCATGCCGAGCCGCTGGACGAAACCGCACCATCCGCGGCCGATGCCGACGCACCGCCGGCCACCGTGCTGTGCGTGGAAGACAACCCGATCAACGCGCTGTTGATCGAGCAGCTGCTGTCGCAATCACCCGGGCTGCGCGTGGTCACGGCCACCACCGGCGCCGAAGGGCTGGCGCAGGCCAGCGAACAGGTGCACGACCTGGTGCTGCTGGACCTGCAGCTGCCCGACATGCATGGACTGGACGTGCTGCGCGCGTTGCGGGCGTCGGCCTCGCATGCCACCTCGCCCATCATCGTGCTGTCGGCCAGCGCACTGCCCGACGAGGTGGAAGCCGCCCGCCAGGCCGGCGCCAGCGACTACTGGACCAAGCCGCTGGACTTCCAGCGCTTTCCGGGCGATGTGGAGCGCCGGCTGCGGCGCAGCCCTGCCCCGGTCTGACGCGGCGCGGGCCTACACCCCGCCGATGCCCTGGGCCGCCAGCGCCTGCCGCGCGCGGTCGATGGCGCCGGGCTTCACCCGCCCGGCCATGGCCAGCGCCACCGGCTGGCGCAGCAGGTCGGCAAAAGCCTGGCTCACATCAGCGGCGCTGAGCGCGGCCAAAGCATCGGCGCGCTCGCGCGGATCGCGCACGCGGCCCAGCGACATCAGGTCCAGCGCGGCGCGTTCCAGCCGGCGCTGCGGGCGCTCGGCGTCCAGCAGCTCACGCACCTGCAGCTGCTTGCGGGCGCGCTGCAGCGACACCGCAGCTATGCCCTGCGCATGCGCGGCCAGCAGGCCGGTGACGGCGCCCAGGTATTCGTCCACCCGGTCGGGGTCCATCGACGCCTCGACGATGAACTGGCCGCAATGCTCGTACACGTCGGCCGAGCAGCTGCAGTAGTAGGCGATGCCGCGCCGCTCGCGGATCTCGTCCATCAGCGGCGAACTCATGCCTTCGCCGAACACGGCCGCCGCCATCACCGCCGCATGGTGCGGCTGCGCCAGCGCGGGGATGGGAAAGCCCATCACCACATGCGTCTGGCTGGCGCCGGTCTGGCGCCTGGCGGCCAGACCGCCGATGTGCTGCGGCGCCGCCACCGTGTTGGGCGTGCCGGGCGGCATGCTGCCGAAGGCGGCTTCGGCCGCCGCGGCCAGGCTTTGCAGCTGCACGTCGCCGGCCGCGGCCACCACCACGTTGGCGCCGGTGTACTGGCGCGCCACATAGGCCAGCAGGTCGTCGCGGGTCAGCGTTTCGATCACGCGGCGCGAACCGATCACCGGCAGCGCCATCGGGTGGGCGCCGAAGCAGTGGTGGTCGAACAGCTTGTAGGCGGTGCTCACCGGGTCGTCGTCGTCCTCGCTCAGCTCCTGCAGGATGACGTCGCGCTCACGGGCCAGCTCGGCCTCGGGGTAGGTGCCGTGGCGCACGATGTCACCCAGCATCGCCACGAAGGCCGGCGCATCGGCCGCCAGGCCGCGCATGTGGTAGGCGGTGTGGTCCTTGTCGGTGTGGGCATTGACCTCGGCGCCCAGCAGCTCGGCATCGAGGTTGATCTGCTGGCAGTTGCGCTGCGCCGTGCCCTTGAAGGCCATGTGCTCGACCACATGGCTGATGCCGTTGCTGCGCCGGCTTTCATGCAGGCTGCCGGTGCGCACGAACACGCTGACGCTGGCGGTGGGCAGTTGCGGCAGCCGCAAGGCCAGCACCTGCACGCCATTGGCCAGCGTGGCCACCTCCACGCTGGCATCGCCCTGCTGATGCACCGACTTCGGATGAACCATCAGCCCGCCTGGCGCACGCGCTCGATGAAGGCCTGCAGCAGCCGGATGAACTCGGCCGGCGTCTCCTGCACGCTCAGGTGGCTGGCGTCGGCCAGCACTTCCAGCTGTGCGCCGGGCACCTGCTCGGCAATGGCCTGGGCCATGGCCGGCGTGGCACCGGCGTCGCGGGCGCCGGCGATCACCAGCGTGGGCGCCTTCACCTCGCCCAGCCGGGCCTGCCAGTCCACCGACATCACCGCGGCGCAGGCGGCGGCATAACCCTGCGCCGAGGTGCGCAGCAGCCGGCTGCGCAGCGCCTCGGCCTGCGCGGGGTGGGCCTGACGGTGGTCTTCGTGCAGGTAGCGCTGCACCACCATGTCGGCCACTGCGGCCATGCCGCCGGCCTTGACGGTTTCGATGCGCTGCACCCAGGCGGTCTTGGCCGCATCGGGGTATTGCGAGGTGGTGTTGGCCAGCACCACGCCCTTGACCAGCTCGGGGTGGCGGATGGCCAGGCCCTGGCCCACCATGCCACCCATCGACAGGCCGATGAACAGCACCGGGCCCCGGCCCCATTCGCGGATCAGCCGCGCCGCGTCGTCCACCAGGTCGTCCATGGTGAAGGCGGCTTCGGGCACCGCCGAGCCGCCATGGCCGCGGTGGTCGTAGCGCAGCACCGGGTGGCTCTTGCCCAGCTCGGCGGCCAAGCCGTCCCACATGTGCAGGTCCAGGCCCAGCGCATGGCTGAGCACGATGGGCAGGCCGCTGTCGGTGCCCTGCAGCGCCACCTGCAGCTGCGGCTGGC
Source organism: uncultured Aquincola sp. (assembly GCF_964001545.1). NCBI lineage: Bacteria > Pseudomonadati > Pseudomonadota > Betaproteobacteria > Burkholderiales > Sphaerotilaceae > Aquincola > uncultured Aquincola sp. Next base: position 449 of record NZ_CAXFDV010000168.1, on the reverse strand, counting down.
TGAAGGTGTGGTGCATCTGCACCCGCGGGCCGGGCGTCAGCGGCGCGGGTTCGGGCAGCAGGCCTTCCTTCTTCAAAATGTCCACCGTGAGCTTGAAGGCGGTGTTGGCCGCCGGCACGCCGCAGTAGATGGCGCCCTGCATCAGCACTTCCTTGATGGTGTCCAGCGGCACACCGCCGCGGATGGCGGCGCCGCAATGCAGCTCGAACTCTTCCCAGCGGGCCAGGCCCATGCACATGCCCAGCACCAGCAGCCGGCGGGTGGTGTGGTCCAGGCCCGGGCGGCCCCAGATGTCGTTCCACGCGAAGCGCGTGATCAGGTCCTGGAACTCGGCATTGAAGGCATTGGCGCCGGCGGTGGACTTGTCCACCCAGGCATCGCCCAGCACCGCGCGGCGGTTCTTCAGGCCGCGGTCGAAATCATCCTGGCGAGAGCTCATGCTTGTTCCT
>NZ_CAXFDV010000167.1:0-29173 GCF_964001545.1 uncultured Aquincola sp. | reverse complement strand
TTGGTGGCGCCCAGGTCGTCGATGGCCTGGCGGGTGACCACGCGCACCGACTGCGGCAGCTCGCGCAGCGGCAGCTCGGTCTTGGCGCCGGCGGCTTCGGCCGCGTGGTAGGCGCCGGACTGGGTGCGGCCGACCACTTCCACCGCCTGGGCGGGTTCGCTGGGGGTCTGGGCCAGGGCGGGGGCGGCGATGCCGGCCAGCGCCAGCACCAGGGGGTGCGGCAGGCTGGGGAAGGCGGCCAGGGAACGAAGGGCAGGCCGGCGATGGCCGGCGGAGGTCAAGCGGGGCATGGGGCGCAATCAACAGGACCCGCCCGCGGCGCTCATGGCCCGGGCGGATCGATGGACAGGAAGAGGACGGGTGCGCACTGACGCAGCCACGCGAAGGCCAGCCGCCCGAGGGGCTGGTGTCTGCGAGCGGCGGAGGTGCGGGCGCTGAAGAGGGCTGAAGAGGCGGGCGATCAGCCGCGGGCGGGTGGATCGCGCGAAGCGAAGCGCCAGCGGCCAGCGCTCGGCAGTACCGCCTCGTGTGGCGGCGCCGGGGTGGCCTGAGGGGCTGCCACCGGCAGCACCGGCGTGGGCGCCGGTGGCGGTGCGGCCGCGGCAGCCAGCTGGCTGAGCGCATGGCAGCCCAGGCACTGGTGATCGGCGGCGGGTGTGGGCGCCTCTTGCGGGGTGGGCGGCTGCGCATCGCCCGCCGGCTCGGCGGCTGCGCTGCGCGGCGTTTCCATCGCCAGCACCTGCTGCGTGTCCGCAGACCCGGCATGCAGGTGCATGGCCTGGTGCGCGGCCATGCCGAAGGCCATGTTCAGGAACATGACCCACAGCAGGAAACGGGATGACCGCGAACGGGACGACAGGATGCGCATGGCAGCGCGCATCATACTGTTGAGAATTGAGAATCGATGTTAATCAGCGTCGTCGGCGCTGGGCCAACCTTCGGCCGCCACCAGCGCGTCGAGCTGTTGCAGCACCAGCACCACCTCGGCCGCGGCGCGGAAGAGGGCGGGTGCCAGGGTGGCCGCTGCCGGTGGCAGCAGCAGCGGTGCGGTGGCAAAGGCTGCCCCATGGCCGGCGCCGCGCTCCAGCCGCCAGCGCAGCAGGCGCAGCCCGGCCTGCGCCAGCGCCACGGTGAAGGCCGGCAATGCGGTCTGCAGGCAGGGCAGGGTGGCTTCCTGCTCCGCCGCCATCGCCAGCCACACGCCGCCCGAAGCCAGCTGCAGCTGCACCACCAGCCGGCCCAGCATGGGCATGTCCAGCGCCAGCCGCATGGCCGGCAGCCCGCGCGCGGCCAGCGGCGGTGGCGGCTCTTCCGGCTCGGCTTCCACCAGCCGCATGGCCACCGGCTGGCCGTTCCAGGCGTGCAGCAAAAAGCCCAGCTTGTCCGCGCCCAGAGTGGGCAGCGCGGGCAGGCGCTGCTCGGCCGGCGGCGCCACCAGCGATTGAGATGCCGCCAGCGGCAGCAGCGACAGCGACGGGAATTCGGCAGTCGCCCAGGCGGGCAATGCCGGCTCGCCCGACCAGGCCGGCGTGAGCGCGCTGCGCGGCGGTGCGGGCGCGGGGGTGTTGGCGGTGGCGGGTGCCGGTGTGGCCGTCTGCGCCGCAGGTCCGCTGCGCCGCCCGCTGCGGTCGGCCGATTGCGCGGCGGCCGCCAGCCCCAGCTCCAGCGCCAGCCCCAGGCTGGCCGGCGCACCCGCGGCGGGCGCCAGCGCCTGCGGCAGGCCGCTGAGCACCAGCGCCCGCCAGGCGGCGGCCAGGGGCGCGGCCGGATTGCTGCCGGGGCGCAGCAGCGCCGCCTCGGCAGGCCCTTGCGAGGCGGGCAAAGGCGCAGGCAAGGTGTCGCCGCTGCTGGCGGGGTTGACGGGCTGGCCGGGGCGCTGGCCCTGGCGGCCTTCGGGGTCGATGGCGGCGGCCAGCAGGCCCGGCGGCAGGCCCGGGCGCATCGAGGGCAAAGCGCCCAGCGTGGAATCCCCCAGCGTGCCGCCCGAGGGCGGCCGTGCGGTCACCGGCGGGGTGGCCGCCGGCAGCGCAGGCTGCCCGGCTTCGCGGGCGCTGGGCCAGGTGGCCGGCACGCGGGCGACGGGTGAGATGGCGGTGATGCGGGTGGCCATGGCCGGGCAGCAGGGGGCGCCGGCCCGGTGCGGGCCAGCCGGTGGATCAAAAGGCGTGGGGGTGCTTCATGGCAGCAGAAGGCGACTGGCAGGCGCCGGACCTTAAGCGCCGGCTGCCTTTATTGCGCCAGTTGCATCAATCGATCCGAAAGATGCAATTCAAAGAATGATCGCAAAGGCCGAGCATCACGGCCATGCAACGAACCATCCCTTGTGTGCTGATGCGGGCCGGCACGTCCCGCGGCCCGTTTTTCCTGCGCGAATGGCTGCCGGCCGACGAGCAGGAACGTGACGAGGTGCTGATCGGCGCCATCGGCGCCAGCGACCCGCTGCAGCTGGACGGCGTGGGCGGCGGCAGCACCCTGACCAGCAAGGTGGCCATCGTCTCGAAGTCGGCCGAGGCGGGCTGCGACGTGGACTACTTGTTCGCCCAGGTGGGCGTGGGCCAGCGCTCGGTGGACACCCGGCCCAACTGCGGCAACATGCTGTCGGGCGTCGCGCCCTTCGCCATCGAGCAGGGGCTGGTGCAGGCGCGGGAGGGGGAAACCACGGTGCGTGTGTTCAACGTCAACACCCGCTCGCGCATCGACGTCACGGTGCTGACGCCCGGCCGCCGCGTGGTGTATGCGGGCGACACCCGCATCGACGGCGTGGCCGGCACCGCAGCGCCCATCCGCCTGAACTTTCTCGACGCCTGGGGCGCGGTCACCGGCTCGCTGTTTCCCACCGGCCGGCGCATCGACCGCATCGACGGCGTGGAGGTCACCTGCATCGACGCGGCCATGCCGCTGGTGATCGTGCGGGCTGCCGATCTGGGCCTGGCCGGTGGCGAAACGCCGGCCGAGCTGGACGCCAACACCGCGCTGCTGCTGCGCCTGGAAAAACTGCGCCGCTCGGCCGGCGAGGCCATGGGCCTGGGCGACGTGTCGCAAAGCGTGATCCCCAAGCCGGTGATCGCCAGCGACGGCGACAGCGCCGACAGCATCACCTCGCGCTACTTCACGCCGCGCCGCTGCCATGCCTCGCATGCGGTCACCGGCGCCATCGGCGTGGCCACCGCGTTTGCGCTGCCCGGCACCGTGGCCAGTGGCGCCAAGGGCGTCGAAGGCGTGCGCCAGATCGCGGTGCTGCATCCGCAGGGCCGCATCGAGGTCGAGGTGGCGGTGGAAGGCCATGGCCAGGACGCCGTGATCCGCCGTGCCGCCCTGGTGCGCACCGCCCGAAAGATCCTGCAGGGCCAGCTGGAGCTGCCTGACTACGTGTTCCCCACATCCACAGAAGGAGACAAACCCATGAAGAAGATCCTGGCCCCCGCGGCGCTGGCCGCTGCCGCCCTCATCGGTGCCGCCGTGCCCGCCGTGGCGCAGACCTACCCCACCAAGACCATCACCGTGGTGGTGCCCACCGCCGCCGGCGGCGGCAACGACGCGATGGCCCGCACCATCGCGCAGAAGCTGGGGCCGCTGCTGGGCCAGACCATCATCATCGACAACCGGGCCGGCGCCAACGGCTCCATCGCCAGCGAGTTCGTGGCCCGCGCCGCGCCCGATGGCCATACGTTGATGCTGGGCTACGTGGCCACCCATGCGATGAACCCCGCGCTGCAGAAGCTGCGCTACGACCCGGTGGCCAACTTCGAGCCAATCGGCCTGGTGGGCTACTCGCCCACCTTGATGGTGGCCAATGCCAACACCAAGGTGAAGGACGTCAAGGACCTGGTGGCGCAGCTCAAGGCCAAGCCCGACAGCTACACCTATGCCTCGGCCGGCAACGGCACCGCGCCGCACTTCGCGGCCGAGCTGTTCAAGCTCAATGCCGGCGTGGAGATGCTGGGCGTGCCCTACAAGGGCGCTGCGCCCGCCGTCAGCGACACCATCGGCGGGCAGACGCAGTTCATGTTCCCCAGCCTGTTCACCGCCTACCCGCACGTCAAGGCCGGCAAGCTCAAGGCGTTGGCGGTGGCCGGCCCCAAGCGCTCGCACCTGCTGCCCGACGTGCCCACGCTGAAGGAAGCCGGCGTCGATGGCGTCGAGGTGCAGCAGTGGTACGGCTTCTTCGCGCCGGCCAAGACGCCCAAGGCGGTGATCGACAAGCTCAACCGCGCGCTGAACCAGGTGCTGGCCGATCCCGAGATCGTCAAGCGCCTGGAAGACCACGGCGCCGATGTCGAGACCAGCACGCCCGAGGCCTTCGGCGCGCTGGTCAAGACCGAGCTGGACAAGTGGAAGAGCGTGGTGCAGCGCGCCCGCCTGACCGCCGACTGAACTACGACACCACCGAGGAGACAAGCTTGAAGCATCTGCAACCCATCACCCTGGCCATCGCCGCCCTGGCCACCGCCACCGCCGCACAGGCCCAGTCCAGCGTCACCGTCAGCGGCATCGCCGATGCGGCGGTGCGCGTGGTGTCCAACGAAGACCGCGGCAGCGTGAAGTCGCTGGTCAGCGGCAGCAACAGCACCAGCCGACTGGTCTTCCGCGGCACCGAAGACCTGGGCGATGGCCTGTCGGCCGGCTTCCACCTGGAGCACGGCATCCGCCTGGACAGCGGCGAAGCGGTGCAGAGCACGCAGTTCTGGGACCGCCGCTCCACCGTGAGCCTGGCCAGCCGCACGCTGGGCGAGCTGCGCGCCGGCCGCGACTTCGTGCCCAGCTACGTGGCCTGGACCCGGCACGACCCGTTCAGCTACGTGGGCGTGGGCGGCTCCACCAACCTCATCTCTGCCACGCCCAATGGCCCCATCCGCAACACCTTCGGCACCGCGGCCAACACCGTGGTGCGCGCCAGCAATGCGGTGCAGTGGATCGCGCCCGCGGGCCTGGGCGGTTTCGAGGGCGGCCTGCTGGTGGCGGCCGGCGAAGGCGGCACCGCCGCGTCGGGCCAGGCCAAGGTGGTGGGCCTGCGCGCGGGCTGGGCGGGCAGCGGCTTCCATGTGGGTGGCGCCTACACCCGCAGCGAGAACGACCGCACCGACGCCGGCGGCGTGTTCAAGGACGCCACCGTGGGCAGCGGCTGGGACGCGGGCGTGGTGCGCGTGTCGCTGGCCTGGCGCCGCTTCGACCAGGCCGATGCGAAGCAGACCAACTGGATGCTGGGCGCCTGGGTGCCGGTGGGCGCGGGCGAGGTCAAGCTGTCGTACCTGAAAGCCGACTTCGATGGCCGTGTGGGCCGCACCAACCTCGGCGCCAACGGCAGCCGCCAGCTGGCCGCGGGTTATGTGCATGCGCTGTCCAAGCGCACCGCGCTGTACGCCACGGTGGCCCGCATCGACAACGACGGCGCCAATGCGCTGGCCATTCCGGGCGGCGCCAGCGGTCTGGCGGCCGGCAACAGCTCCACCGGCACCGAGCTGGGCCTGCGCCACAATTTCTGATGCAAGCGATGAGCCCACACGAGACCGAGGCGCTCGACGCCTCCACCCTGGCCGGCTGGATCGGCCGCAGCGAAACCGTGCACGACCAGGTCGGCGCCACCCCGGTGCTGGCGCTGGCCGCCACGCTGGACCACCCGGCGGCCGATGCGCCCGCCGGCACGCCGCTGCCGCCGCTGTGGCACTGGCTGTACTTCCTGCCGCGGCATCGCCAGTCGGAGATCGGTGCCGACGGCCATGCGAAACGCGGTGGTTTTCTGCCACCGGTGCCGCTGCCGCGGCGCATGTGGGCGGGCGGGCGCTTTGCGTTCCATGCGCCGCTGCGGGTGGGTGACGCCATCGCCCGCACCTCGACCATCGAGGACGTGCAGGTCAAGCACGGCCGCACCGGTGCGCTGGTGTTCGTCACCGTGCGGCACGAGGTGCGTCGCAACGACGAGACCGCGCCGGCCATCGTCGAGCACCACGACATCGTCTACCGCGCGGCGCAGCAGCCCGGCGACGTGCCACCGCCGCCGCAGGCCGCCGAGACCGGCGCGCCCTGGCAGCGCGAGATCGTGCCCGACGACGTGCTGCTGTTCCGCTATTCGGCGCTGACCTTCAACGGCCACCGCATCCACTACGACCGCAAGTACGTGACCGAGGTGGAGGGCTACCCCGGCCTGATCGTGCACGGCCCGCTGATCGCCACGCTGCTGATGGACTTGCTGCGCCGCCAGGCGCCCGCGGCCGAGGTGGCCGGCTTCCGCTTCAAGGCCGTGCGGCCCACCTTCGACCTGCATCCCTTCCGCGTCAACGGCGCGCCATCGGCCGACGGCAAGACCGTGCGGCTCTGGGCCCAGGACCATGAAGGCTGGCTGACGATGGACGCCGTGGCCACGCTGCGCTGAGGCACTGAGGAGAACCTGATGCAACCCTTGAAGGGCCTGACCGTCGTCACGCTGGAACACGCCATCGCGGCGCCGTTCGCCACCCGCCAGCTGGCCGACCTGGGGGCGCGCGTGATCAAGATCGAACGCCCCGGCGTGGGCGACTTTGCGCGCGGCTACGACCAGCGGGTGCGCGGCCTGGCTTCGCACTTCGTGTGGACCAACCGCAGCAAGGAAAGCCTGACGCTGGACGTCAAGCACCCCGGCGCGGCCGAAGTGCTGCAGCGCCTGGTGCTGGAACACGCCGACGTGCTGGTGCAGAACCTGGCGCCCGGCGCCGCGGCCCGGCTGGGCCTGGGTTACGAGGCGCTGTCGGCCCAGAAGCCTTCGCTCATCGTCTGCGACATCTCGGGCTATGGCGGCGACGGCCCCTACCGCGACAAGAAGGCCTACGACCTGCTGATCCAGGCCGAGGCGGGCTTCGTCTCGGTCACCGGCACGCCGGAAGAGCCGTGCAAGGCCGGCGCCTCCATCGCCGACATCTCGGCCGGCATGTACGCCTACTCCAACATCCTGGCGGCGCTGCTGGAGCGGGGCCGTACCGGGCGCGGCCGGCACATCGACATCTCGATGCTGGAAGCGCTGACCGAGTGGACCAGCTTTCCGCTGTACTACGCCTTCGATGGTGCGCCGCCGCCGCCGCGCACCGGTGCCTCGCACGCCACCATCCACCCTTATGGTCCGTTCCCGACCGGGGCCGATGGCGGCAGCGTGCTGTTCGGCCTGCAGAACGAGCGCGAGTGGGCGAGCTTTTGCCAGACCGTGCTGCAGCAGCCGGCGCTGGCGCAGGACGAACGCTTTGCCGGCAATGCGAAGCGCGTGGCCCTGCGGGAAGAGCTGCGTGCCATCATCGTCGAGGCCTTTGCGCACCTCACCGCGCCGCAGGTGGTCCAGCGGCTGGAAGCCGCGCAGATCGCCAATGCCCGCGTGAACACCATGCAGGAGGTGTGGGCCCATCCACAGCTGCAGGCCCGCGGCCGCTGGCGCGAGGTGGGCTCACCGGCCGGTGCGCTGCCCGCCTTGCTGCCGCCCGGCAGCTGGCAGGAAGAGCCGCGCATGGACCCGGTGCCCGCGCTGGGCGAGCACACCGACGCCATCCTGGCCGAGCTGGGCCTGGACGCCGCGGCCATCGCGGCGTTGCGCGAAGCGAAAGCCATCTGATGGAGCCGCGCAGCTACCTGTTCGTGCCGGGCGACCGGCCGGCACGCTTCGGCAAGGCGCTGGCCAGCGGGGCGGATGTGGTCGTGCTCGACCTGGAAGACGCCGTGGCCGAGAGCGCCAAGGCCACGGCGCGCCAAGCCATTGCCCAGGCGGTGCGGGCCCTGCCGGCGGCCGATGCGGCGCGCATCGCGGTGCGCATCAACGCGGTCGGCTCGACCGAGCATGAACAAGACCTGCGCCTGGTGCGTGCACTGCCGCTGGCGGCGCTGATGCTGCCCAAGGCCGAAGACGCCGTCACGCTGGCCGCGCTGCATGCGCAGCTGCCCAACATGGCGCTGCTGCCCTTGTGCGAAAGCGCGTTGGGCGTGGCGCAGGCGGCGTCGCTGGCCGCCGCGCCGGGCGTGCAGCGCCTGGTGTTCGGCACGCTGGACTACGCGCTGGACCTGGGCCTGGACCTGGAAGCCGACCTGGCGCCGCTGGACCAGGCCGCCGCGCAGCTGGTGCTGGCCTCGCGCCTGGCCGCTTGCGCGGCGCCGGTGGCCGGCGTCACGCCGCAGCTGGGCGATGCCGCCCGCCTGCAGGCCGACACCACCTGGGCGCTGCGCCGCGGCTTCGGCGCCAAGCTGTGCATCCACCCCGACCAAGTGGCGCCGCTGCATGCCGCGCTGGCACCCAGCCCCGAGGCCCTGGCCTGGGCCGCCCGCGTGATCGCGGCGGACGCCGCTTCGCCCGGCGCGGCGCGGCTCGATGGCCGCATGGTCGACCGGCCGGTGGTGCTGCAGGCGCAGCGCACGCTGGCGCGCGCCGGCCGCTGACCGGCCCCGATCCACCTTCAAGAGGAGACAACCCATGGCCGCTTCCATCATCGATTCCAAAATCTTCCAGGGCATCTTTTCCACCGAAGAGATGCGCCACGTCTGGTCCGACGAGAACCGCACGCAGAAGTACCTCGACATCGAGCGCGCGCTGGCCATCGTCCAGGCCCGGCTGGGCCTGATCCCGCAGGAGGCGGCCGACGAGATCGTCAGCCACTGCACGCTGGATCAGATCGACATGGCGCGGCTGCGCCAGCAGACCGAGCGCATCGGCTACCCCATCCTGGGCGTGGTCACGCAGGTCAACCAGCTGTGCCGCGACAAGCTGGGCGAGTTCGTGCACTGGGGCGCCACCACCCAGGACATCACCGACACCGCCACCGTGCTGCAGATCCGCGAGGGCCTGGCGCTGATCGACGGCGAGCTGGCCGCCATCTCGGCCGCGATGGCCAGGCTGGCGCGGGAGCACCGCGACACGCCGATGATCGGCCGCAGCAACCTGCAGCAGGCCATCCCCGTGACCTTCGGCTACAAGATGGCCGGGCTGCTGTCGGCCATCGAACGCCACCGCGAGCGACTGGCGCAGCTGAAGGAGCGGGTGCTGGTGGGCGAATTCGCCGGCGCGGCCGGCACGCTGGCCTCTCTGGACAAGGGCGCGATGGAGACCCAGGCCGGCCTGTGCGCCGAACTGGGGCTCAAGCAGCCGCTGATCGCCTGGCACACCATCCGCGACAACATCGCCGAGGTGGGCGCCTTCATGGGGCTGGTGGGCGGCACGCTGGGCAAGCTCAGCATGGACGTCAAGCTGATGATGCAGACCGAGGTGGGCGAGGTGTACGAGCCCTACCACCACGGCCGCGGCAGCAGCAGCACCATGCCGCAAAAGCGCAACCCCATCAGCAGCTGCTACATCCATGCCGCCATCAGCGTGCTGCGCCAGCAGGCCGCGGCGCTGATGGACGCGATGGTGGCCGACCATGAGCGCAGCACCGGCCCCTGGGAAATCGAATGGATCGTGCTGCCCGAGGCCTTCTGCCTGCTGGCCGGCGCGCTCAAGCAAAGCCGCTTCGTGCTGGAAGGCCTGCAGGTGGACGCCGCCGCGATGCGCCGCAACGTCGACCTGACCGAAGGCCTGGTGATGAGCGAGGCGGTGATGATGGGCCTGGGCCCCTACATCGGCCGCGAGTACGCCCACGACCTGGTGTACGACCTGTGCCGCCAGGCGATTGCCGAGAAAAAGCCGCTGCTGGACCTGCTGGCCGCCCACCCCGAGATCACGCCCCACGTGGACCGCGCGGCCCTGCAGGCCATGCTGGACCCCGCCAACTACCTGGGCCAGTCGGGGGTGATGGTGGATCGGGTGCTGGCTTCGCTGCGGTAGTGCCGGGTGGCGGTGGCGGCAGGAGAAGCGGGCCGATTCAGGCGTTGATCGCGTCATGCGTGGCGGGCTGGCTGCCTAAAGTCTGGGCACCCGCGCTTTCGCGCATCAACCGAATCACGCCATGCAACTGCCTTCGGTCCACATCGCCATCATGCAGCCTGCCGGCTATGTGCACTCGCTGGCGTTCGTCGATCACGCACGCTACTTCCGCCACCAGTTCCGACGCTTCGGCGCGCAGGTGAGCATCAGCAAGAACCGACTGCGCGAAGACGCCGTCAACTTCGTGTTCGGCGCCCACCTCGGCTTTCCGGCCGACTGGACCGAGCGCCATGCCTGCGTCTTCGTGAACCTGGAACAGCTGGGCGACGGCGGCGCCGCCGTCGATCCGGCCTACCTGGCGCTGCTGCGCCAATCGGCCGTGGTCGACTACGACGCCGACAACGTGGCCGCTTATGCCGAGAACGTGGGCGACGTGCCGCTGGTGCCTTTCCTGCACGCGCCTTACCTGCAGACCCAGGAGCCGCTGCCGCTGGCAGAACGGCCGATCGACCTGCTGTTCTTCGGCAGCATCAACCAGCGCCGCAAGGCCTTCCTGGAACGGGTGGAAGCCTGCGGTGCCACCGTGGCGGTGTTCGACCATCCGCTCTACGCGAACGAGCGCGACGAGTACATCCGCCAGGCCAAGGCGGTGGTCAACTGCCACTTCTACGAGGCCAGCCGCTTCGAGCAGGCGCGCGTGTTCCAGTGCCTGTCGCTGGGCACGCCGGTGATCTCGGAGCGCACGTCGCGCACCAGCGCGCCTGCGGCGTACGAAGAGTCGGTCTTCTGGCTCGATGAACACCAGTCGCTGGAAACCTTCTTCCGCCAGCGCTTCAACACGCCGGCCTTCTTCGAGGAAGCGCAGGCCCGCCTGGCCGCCTTCCGCCGCCATGACCCGCAGGAGGCCTATGGCGACCTGCTGGCCTTTGCAGCCGGCTACCACCAGGTGTGGCGCCAGGCGCGGCCGGCCACGCCGTGGCAGCCGACGCAGATGAACCTGGGCTCGGGCAAGGACTACAAGCCCGGCTGGCTGAACGTGGACATCCTGGCGCGGGCCGAGCCCGACCTGGTGCTGGACCTGGGCCAGCCGGTGGAGCTGCCGCTGCAGGTGGCCGGCTGCCGCGGTGGCGACATCCAGCTGCAGGCCGGCAGCCTGGACCGCGTGTATGCCAACAACGTGCTCGAGCATGTGCCCGACCTGCCGCGCCTGATGACCAACGTGCTGGCGCTGCTGAAAGATGGCGGCGAGTTCGAGATCGAGGTGCCCTACGAGAAGTCGCCCACCGCCTGGCAGGACCCGACCCACCTGCGGGCGCTGAACGAGCAGTCGTGGCAGTACTACACCGGCTGGTTCTGGTACCTGGGCTGGTTCGAGCACCGCTTCGACATCGCCTCGGCCCACTGGCTGGACCTGCAGCTGCAACCCTGCGCCAAGGAGCAGGCCGCCTTCATGAAGGTGACCCTGCGCAAGGTGCCCACCACCCCGGCCGAACGCACCATCGCCCGCACGATGCAGGCGGACTTCGGCGGGCTGGATGAGGATAGGGAGTGGCTGGTGCTGGAAGATGACGACCTGGGCGCGCTGCCGGCGCCGCCCGCCGCCACGAACGAGCCGCTGCCCACCCGGCCGGCCCCCGTGCCTGCGCCTATGCCGGCACCTGCCGCGCCGGTGGCCATGCCGGTCAGCACCGCGAGCAAGCTCGACGACCTGTTTGCTTCGCTGATGAAGTGATGGACGGATCGTCCACCGGCGTGGACGATGTCGTGGTCATGGCTTGCAACCTGGGCGCAAAAGCAGCCCCAGCTGCATCGAGGGTGTCGCCCACTGCCTGGATCACCGGCAGGAGCCCGTTCGCCTGGTCCTCGGGCACCTCGAACTTGCGCATGTAGCGCCCGCCCTTGGGCTTGCCCAGCTCCGGCTGGGTGACCTCGGCTTCATCGGTCGTCTTGGCGCTGGCCTGGACCTGGGTGCCGGCGATGGGCACCGCGTCCAGCTGAGTGAGGGCCATCATCCAGTGAAGGCCGGCCCTCGGCCGGTGTCTGTCCTCAGAACGCGTGCGCCGCCGCGGGGAACAGTGCCTTGAGCGTGTCGATGTCGGAGCGGCCTTCGCCCGACGGCGCGGCCGGCGACTGCGCCGCCTTCTTGCGCTGGTAGGCGCTGCGGATCTCCTCGTCGAAGCGCCGCACGTAGGCCTCCCAGGCGTCGCCCTGCACGCTGGCGGCGTTGAGCTGGCCGGCACGGGCGCGCAGGTCCGCGTCGTCGATGTAGGCCTGCGCCAGGCGTGCATAGTCCTGCGCGTCACCGGCCTGGGCCACCAGCGAGTCGGGCGCCAGCAGCGCACTGGCCAGCACGGTCGAGTTGTTGGCATGCGGCGCCAGCGCGGCGCTGGCGGCCGGTGCGCAGCACACCACCGCCAGGCCGCAGACGACGGCATCGGCCACCGTCTGGCCGCCCATCCAGGTGATGGTGTCGCAGTAGAGGTCGACCGTCTTGAGCAGGCGGAAATAGTCCATGTCGTACATGAAGCCGGTGTAGGCCACCTGCGACTGCACGCCTGCACGTTCGAGGTGTGCGTTGATCTGCACTTCGCTCGAGGGATCGCGTTCGCCCACCAGCAGCCAGATGACCGACGGGTTGGCGCGCAGCACGCTGCACATCGCTTCCAGGAAAGGCGCGTCCACGCACTTGGCCAGGCGGCTGAAGGTGGCCAGCAGCAAGGCATCGGCCGGCAGCTTCCACTGCTGGCGGCTGAACGGCTGCGCCTTGCGGGCCTGCGAGGCGCGCACGCTGCAGTTGGGCATGGTGACGTAGCGATCAGCCTGGTGGTGGCCGCGGTAGTCGCCGGAGTAGCCCAGCTTGAGGTCGAAGTTGCCGGTCGGCTGGTCGCAGGTGTGGTTGACGAACACCTGCACCGGTGCGCATCGCCAGTTGCCCACGAGCTTGCTCACGTAGTCGTTGGGCCACACGTAGTGCACCACCGCATCCACCGGGTGCGCCTGCAGGTGGTCGGCGATCCAGGCCGCGATCGGCAGCGGGTTCTCGCTGGCCGCCGGCGGGCGGTGGATGGTCACGCCGGCGGCGCGCAGTTCTTCCGCCACTTCTTCGTCGGTGGCGTCGAGCAGCAAGGTGGGGTAGATGGCCATTTCCCAGCCCATCGCCGCCAGCGCCGGGATCAGCGCGCGGATGACGTAGGTGGTGCCCGAGCCGCGGATCAGGCTGCTGACCACGAAGGCCATGCGGCCGGTGTCGCGCGCCTGGTCGCGCAGCCGGGCTTGCGGCGCAGCGGCGGCCATGGTCTCGACCGCCGCATTGACCTTGGGATGCAGCACCGACGAGCGCAGCGCGTCGTGCAACTGGCAGAAGTCGGGCAGCGTGGCATTGCCGTAGCAGAACTGGGTGAGCGTGACCAGCGCCTCGAAGGCCTGCGCATGGCCGCGGCACACCAGGTCGGCCGCCTCATGCGCCGTCACCAGTGCAATCGGCGCCTGCCAGCCCAGCAGGCGGGCATGGGACAGCACGGCCTCGCGCTCCTTGGGCGCCAGCGCCTGCACCAGGTCGAGGCTGTGGGCGTTTTCCAGCAGTTCCACCAGGGCCTCTCGCAGGCGCTGGTCGAACTTCGGTTTGCCGGTCAATTCGTCAGGCATAAACACCCTCGCCGATGAGCTGTTGTTGCAGGTGGTGCGTCAGGCGCTCGGTCACCCGGTCTTGCTCGCTGGGGCTGATGCCCCACCACAGCGGCAGGCGGATCAAACGCTCGGACAGGCTGTCGGTGTGGCTCATGTCGCCATGCGCCCGGCCCGAACGCCCGCCCGGTGCGCTGTGCAGCGGCACGTAGTGGAAGAGGCAGAAGATGCCGTCCTGCCGCAGGTCGGCCAGCAGCCGCACCCGGTTCACCTGCTCGGGCAGGATCACGTAGTACATGTGGGCGTTGTGCACGCAGTGCGCCGGCACGGTGGGCAGGCGCAGCAGCCCTTCCTGGGCCAGCGGCAGCAGCCGTTCCTGGTAGCGGTCCCAGGCGGCCAGGCGGTTGGCGGTGATCGATTCGGCCTCGTCCAGCTGCGCCTTCAGGAAGGCGGCGACGATCTCGCCGGGCAGGAAGGAAGAGCCGGTGCGCTGCCAGGTGTACTTGTCCACCTCGCCGCGGTGGAACTGCTGGCGGTTGGTGCCCTTTTGCCAGATCACCTCGGCCGCGTTCACCAGGTGCGGGTCGTTGATCAGCAGCGCGCCGCCTTCGCCCGAGATGATGTTCTTGGTCTCGTGGAAGCTGAAGGCGCCCAGGTCGCCGATGCTGCCCAGCGCACGGCCGCGGTAGCTCGACATCACGCCCTGCGCCGCGTCCTCCACCACGGCAAGGCCGTGCGCCGCCGCGATGCGGGTGATGACGTCCATCTCGCACGAGACGCCGGCGTAATGCACCGGCACGATGGCCCGCGTGCGGGGCGTGATGGCGGCTTCGATCAGCCGTTCATCGATGTTGAGCGTGTCGGGCCGGATGTCGACGAAGACGGGCACCGCCTCGCGCAGCACGAAGGCGTTGGCGGTGGACACGAAGGTGTACGAAGGCATGATGACTTCGTCGCCCGGCTTCAGGTCGAGCAGCAGCGCGGCCATTTCCAGGGCCGCGGTGCACGAGTGGGTCAGCAGGGTCTTGCGGCTGCCGGTGCGGCGCTCCAGGTCGAGCTGGCACTCCTTGGTGAAGCGGCCGTCGCCGGCCAGCACGCCCTCGAAGTGCGCCTGCGCGATGTGGCTCAGCTCGCGGCCGGTCATGTGCGGCTTGTTGAACGGAATCATCAGGCTCTCCCATCCTGGGCGTGACCCCAGCGGTACATGTCCAGCATCTCGGGCGGAATGCCCCAGTCCACCGCGCCCGCCTGGTCGTGCACCTTGTGCACGTCGGCTTCGATCGACTGCCGCAGCTGCGCCACGGTGCGGCTGGTGGCGGGCACGAAGCCATGCTGGTAGGCGGCGTTGATCTGGTGGCGCACGGCCTTGTCCACGGCCTGCTCGCGCGTCATCGTCTTGAGCAGCGGGCGCTCTGGCGCAAAAACGCTGAAGCGCTCGTCCACCGCGTCGCCCAACAGCATGGCGGCGATCTGCTGCGACAGCACCGGCGCCATGTGGAACCCGTCGCGCTTGGTGCCGGTGGCGATGACCAGGTTGCTCATCGAGGTGGGTCCCACCATCGGGTAGGTGTCCTGGCTGGTCGGCCGCCAGCCCACGTTCACGCGCACCAGGTCGGACTTGTAGTAGTCCTGGTTGATCTCCTGCGTGACCGCGCGCATCAGGTTCTCGACGCTGGTGATGCGGCCGTAGGGATACGGGTCCTTGGAGATGAAGTTGCTGGCGCCCACCAGGATCTGCGAGTTCAGCGCACCCGGCGACTCGAAGTAGGGCACGCTGTACAGGCCGCAGGCCAGCCCGCGGGCCGGCGTGCGGATGCAGTGGCTTTGCCGCATCTCGCGGATGCCCAGCTGCAGCGACACGCCCACGCCGTAGAACACGCGCTGCATCTGCAGCGGCAGCTCGCTGGCCTTGACCAGTGCGCTGACGGAAGCGCCCGTGGCCAGCAGGAAGCGGTCGGCCTCGATGCGCTGGCCGCCGCGGGTGTGCACGGCAGTGACCTGCTGGCCAGCATGCTCGATGCGCACCACGGTGTCGTCCACCTGATGCACCCGCGCGGAGCGGCGCATGATGGCGTCCAGCTTCTCGATCATCAGGCGCGGGTTGAACCAGCCCTCGTTGTCGATGAAGACGGCGCGGGTGGCGCGGTTGCGCGACTGCGGGTTGTAGTTCGGGATGTCGCGGGGCGACATCAGCCGGTGCGGTTCGTTGAAGTCGTCGAGCGCGCGGACGATGGCGTCGAAGTTGTCGTCCTCCAGCTCGTCGACCGAGGTGTTGTTGACGACGTAGGTGCCCTTCTTGGCGCAGCCGCCGCCACAGAAGGCCTGGCAGCTCTTGCAGCCGGAGGGCAGGCCGTCGCCGGCGGCGTCGATCAGCTCCATCTCGAACTTGGGCCACATCTGCGTGGCCAGATGGCTGAGCTCGAAGCGGTAGGTGTCGATGTCCGACTTGAAGGTGTCGTACTCCACCTCCGCGAAGGAGTTGAGCATGGCGCCCGCGGCCAGCGTGGCCGAGCCAGCGCGCTGCCCGTCGCCGATGACCGTGACCCGCAGGTCAGGGCCGGATCGCTGCAGCAGCCGGAAGGCGGAAGTCAGGGCAACGATGCCGTTGCCGATCACGACGACGTGCATGGCGTTCCTCACTCTTTGACCAGGTAGCACAGGCCGGGGTAGGTGGCGCAACGGCGCAGGCTGTGTGCGTGGTTGTCCATGATGGACTTGACGTACACCATGCCTTCGGCCGGGATGGTGTTGCGCGTGAGCTGCCAGAAGGCCACGATGCCGCCCTTGACCAGCCGCTTCCACACCATCTCGAAGGTCTTCTCGGTGGGCTCCACGGAGTTGACGTCGAAGAAGGCCAGCGCGATGACTTCGTGCGACTCGCGGTCCAGCATGGCGCGCACCGTCTGCACGCAGTCGCCCATGATCACCTGGTGCTTGCCGTGGTTCTTGTCGCCCATGGCATTGGACTTCTCGTGCAGGCCCAGCAGCGTGCGCAGCAGTTCGGCATACGCCTCGCCGCCCACGCCGTAGGTGCCGTTGCGGTGCAGGGCAGTGGCCTTGTCGCTGTCGGAAAAGCCCTTGTAGCCATCGAAGGTGTCGAAGGCGTATATGCGGCGGTTGAAGTGCAGCGGCTCGTAGATGGCGCGCAGGTTCTCGCACACCACGGCGGTCTGGCCGCGCCAGGTGCCGATGTCCAGCACGGCGCCGGGCAGGTGGGTGATGCGCTGGTAGATCTCGGCGATGGCCAGCAGCCGCGCCAGCAGCGAGCCGCGCAGGAACAGGCCCAGGCTGCGCTCCTGCTCGTCAGGCGTTGCCGGATACGCTTGCATGAGATTGAAGATCTCCGTCCGCGCCTCCAGACTGACTTGGTTGGAGTAGGACACCACAGCGGATTCGTGCTTCATACAAGCTCCAGACTCGTTTTCATGGCCTTGCCGGCCGCATGCTGCATAAACAATTCGGGGTGCGCGCCGCAGTGAAAGAGCGCATCCAGGACCGACACCCGGTGCTCGAAGGCGCCGTGCAATTGCGCATAGGCCGGGTAGTCGGGGTATTCAAACCATTCCAGGCGCAGGCCATGCGACTGGAAAACGCGCGCGTCGATGTAGTTCTGCCCGGCAGGCGCCGACACGTAGGTATCGGCGCCATGGCGCTGGCAGATGTGCACCAGCTTGGCCACGCGGTCGTCCGTCTCGTGCCGGCCGTCGTCCGCCACGATCTCGGTGTCGATGCGCAAGTAATGGCAGATGGCGCGGATCAGCCGCGCGTTGAAGGCCGACAGTGTGGCGTCTGCGGTGTGCAGGTAAAGCGGTTCCAGCCAGGCGGCCACTTCTGCGAAGTACGGTGCCTTGCCGTAGGCCGCTGCCAGGCTTTTCCAGTGCTTGCGCCGCCACGGCGTTTGCGGCAGCGCCACCTGCTCGATCGTGCGGTGGATGTCCGCCCCCACGGGGATGCTGAGCCACTGCAGGCCGGCGTGCGTCTTGATGAGGTTCCGGTTGCGCCAGTCGTTCTTGGTGAACTGCACCGTGTCGTACAAGACGAAGCGGTCCACCGATGCAATGAGGTCGAAGTACCCCTTCCAGGGGATGTAGTTCGACTGAGAGATCGCCAGCTTCATCAAGAACGTGCCTCCTGGCGGTGTTGCGTGGCCACTTGAGTCCAGCCACCGCCCTGATCACATGGTAGGCAGCGTGACCGTGACCGAAGCACGGATAAGGCCGCTCCTAGCCGCGTTGTTCCCGGGAGCTTGGCGGGTCAGGCGGCCTGCGCCAGCATCAGCGACTGGAAGGCCTCGCGGATGACCTGCGGCTCGGGGTCTTGCCACTGCAGGGGCTGGTGGGCCATGGCCACCAGCGCGCTGCGCAGCGATTGCGCGCTGGCTGCCGGTGCGGCGGCCTGCCTGCGCAGCACCACGCCGCCCCGCCGCGCGACACCGTAGGAGGCCACCGCGCGCAGGCCCAAGGTCTGCAGCATGCCCACCTGCCAGCCGGCGTTTTCTGCCGCCAGCAGCAGGCGCTGCAGGTCGGCGGCCGCATGGCCTTCGGGCAGCCAGGCGACGATCAGCCGCGTGGCGCAGGCCGACAGGCCCTTGAACAGCGCTTCGCTCAGGCCGGGGTCCAGGTCGGGCGCCAGCAGGGCCGCGGCCTGCTCGATGGGCTGGCCGTGCAGGTGGGGCATCAGCCCCGTCAACTCCTTGCCCCAGCCCGCCTCGGCGCTGAGCACCGACAGGCTGTCGACCTGCTCACCACGCAGCACGCCGGCCACGGCGGCCACGTCCAGGCCCACGCGCGAGCCGGTGCGCGCCGCGGGCACCTCGGCCTCGATGTGCTGGGCCACCCCCAACGCCACCTTCGCCACCGGATCATGCCGCCCCAGGTCCAGGTACTTCAGCACGCCGTGGCGCGGCGGGCAGGGGTCGCGCAGCGCATCGGCCTGCAGCGATCGGCCGGGCCGCGGGTGCTGGGCGTAGTCCAGCGACAGCGTGGTCAGGTCGTCGGCGCGCAGCGGTGTGCCCTGGGTGATGCGTTCGTACAGCAGCTGCCACTGGCTGCCCTGCATCTCGCCCCGCGTGTGGCGGTTGCGCACCAGGTAGGCCAGCCAGCCGTTGATGGCCTTGGCGGTGACCTGCTCGACCGAGCGCACCGGCAGGTGCGCCAGGTGCACGCCCGACAGCACGGCGGTTGGCATCGGCTGGCCGCTGGCGCGGTGCACGCTGTGGTTGCCCTGGTCGATCACCAGGTCGGCGTCCAGGCTGGGGCAGCGGCGGATGATGGACTTGTAGTACTGCGGCTCTTCCTTCGCCCGGCGCCAGGGCGAGGAGGCCAGTGGGTCGCGCAGCAGCTCGGCGCTGCTGCGTTGCGGGTCGGGCGTGTGCGTCATCCACGGCAGCAGCGCCTGTGCGCCGGCGGGCACCTGGCGCATCAAGCCGTCCATGGCGGCGCGGTCGGGGGCGCGCATGAATTCGTCCGCGTCCAGCAGGTACACCACCTCGGGCTGGAACACCGGCACCGTGCGCCGGTACAGCTCGGTCATCTTTTCCGACTGGAAGTAGCCGAACACCGGATCGTCGATAACCAGCAGCGGCAGGCCTTCTTTCTGCAAGGCTTCGAGGATGTCGCGCGTGCCGTCGGTGGAGCCGTTGTCCAGCAACACCATCAGGTCGACGAAGTGCAGGTTGTGGCGCACGAAGGCTTCGACGATGTCGGCTTCGTTCTTGACCATGCCCAGCGCCAGGGCGCTCAGCGGGGGAGTGGGCTCGGGCTCTTGCGGCATGGGATTCCTGCGGGCTGAAGGGTGCCAGCCAGTCTAGGAAAGCCCCGGCCCGTGCAAGGGCCGAACAACGGCCCGCAGGCGGCGCTATTCGGCGGGGCGGGCCGGCAGGTGGTCCGGCGGCAGGCTGGCCTGCTGGCGCTCGAACATGCGCTGCAGCAGCGCTTCGTAGTCGCGGGCATAGCGCGCGCTGTCGAAGAGGGGCAGGCGCAGCCGTTCTTCGCGCAGGTGCTGCTTGAGCGCCTGCAGCGCTTCGCGCTTGTGGGCCAGGGCCACGGCCATGCGCACGTAGGTGGCTGCGTCGGCGCAGGCCATCTGCGGCAGGCCGCAGGCGCTCACCAGGCTGGCGGCCACGCGGCTGGCAAAGGTGTCGCCCGGCACGGTGAGCACCGGCACGCCGGCCCACAGCGCCTCGCTGGCGGTGGTGTGGGCGTTGCAGGGCCATGTGTCCAGGAACAGGTCGGCCTGCTGCAGGCGCGCGATGTGGCGGGCCAGCGGCACCTTGTCGGCAAACACCAGTCGTGAGGGCGGGATGCCGCGGGCCGCGAAGGCCTGCACCAGGTGGCGCTGGCCGTGCGCGTTCCAGCTCAGCAGCCACAGCACGGTGTGCGGGGCCTGCGTCATCACCTGCGCCCACAGGTCCACCATCGCCGGCAGGAACTTGTAGCTCTGGTTGAAGCAGCACAGCACCACGGCGTCTTCGGGCAGGCCCAGTTCGGCGCGCGGCGGCGCTGGCGGCAGCGGCCGCTGGCGGTCGTTGGGCTGGTAGCTGGCGGGCAGTTGGGCAATGCGCTCGCTGTAATGCGGCGCGTGGTCCAGCGGCGTGACCACCGGGTCGCCGATCACGTAATCCAGGAAGTCGGCCCCGGTGGTGCCGGGGTAGCCGAGAAAGCTCACCTGCACCGGCGCCGGCCGCAGGGCCAGCAGCTCGAAGCGGGTCTGCCGGGTGTGGCCTTTCAGGTCGATGGCGATGTCGATGCCGTCGGCCCGCATGCGGCGGGCGATGGCCTCGTGTGTTTCGGTGCGCACGTCGATGAAGTGGTCACCGGCCGCACGCACCCGGGCGCTGGTGGCGCTGCCGTCGTCGCCGCCGTGCGAGTACAGAAAGACCTCGAAGTGCTGGCCGTCGCGCCGCTCCAGCAGCTCGGTCATCAGCATGGCCGTGGCGTGGTGGTGGAAGTCGGCCGACAGGTAGCCCAGGCGGATGCGGCCCGGCGCACGGGGCCCGGGCGGGGGCAGTGGCTTCAGCGGCCTGGCGGCCTGCGCGACGAACGCCTGGGCCACGCGGCGCTGGCGCAGCGGGCCGACCGGCAGCGCCAGCAGCGAAAACGGCGAGATGTTGGCCAGCAGCGGTTCGTCGCCGCCGTCGATGGTGTCCACCAACGCGGCAATGTCGTCGTCCAGGCCTTCCCAGTCGCAGGCCTGCATGCGGGTGGTCAGCAGCTGGGGCAGCGCCAGCGACCGCACCTCGCCCACGCGGTCGGTGGTGATGGCGGTGCGAAAGCACGTGCTTGCCTCCTTGTCGCGCTCCAGGTGCTTGAAGGCCAGGCCCATGCGGTAGTGCGTCAGCGCATGGCCGATCTGCTGGCCGACTGCCTGGATGTACAGCTTGATGGCTTCGCGCGGGCGCTGGTCCATCAGCAGCGCGGTGCCATGGGCGGAGAGGAAGTCGGCATCCCGGCTGACGGTGGCCGGCAGCGAGGCATACACCTCGGTGGCTTCACGGTGGCGGTTCTGGCGGCTCAGGCAATCGGCGTGCAGGCTGCAGGCCAGGGCACTGTCGGGGGCCAGCTGGCGCGCCTTGAGCGCGGCGTCCAAGGCCTCCTGCAGGTGGCCCTGCTGCAGCAGGACGGCCGCCAGGTGGGTCCAGCCGCTGGCGTTGTGCGGCGTCAGCTTCACCATCTGCTGGAAGGCCTGGTGGGCATCAGTCCAGCGGGCGGCTCTCAGGGCTTCGAGGCCGGCATGCCAGTGTCGATCGGCGCGGGCGGCTGGGGCGTGGGCGTTCATTCGGCGGTCACGGGTGGGCCGCCCAGTCTAGGCAGCGCAGGGCCGTGCGCATGGGCGGAACAGGCCGGCAAAACCGGGGCAATCCAGGGCCGCCGCCCCATGCAAAAAGCCAGCCCGAAGGCTGGCTCTTGGTGGCACGAAGGCGGTGCCTTCGGTCTATCAGTTCAGCAGCGACAGGGCAAGCTGGCTCATGCTGGACGATTGCTTGAGCATCGAGGTGCCGGCCTGCAGCAGCAGCTGCTTGCTGGTCATGTTGGCGGTTTCGCTGGCGTAGTCCACGTCGGTGATGCGGCTCTTGGCGGCAGCGGTGTTGGTGCTCATGTTCGACAGGTTGTTGTACACGTGGTCCAGGCGGTTGGCCGCAGCACCCAGGGCCGAACGCACGGTCGAGACATCCTTGATGGCGGTGTCGAGCAGGGTGATGGTGGCGTTGGCGCTGCCGGTCAGCTCCGAACCGCTGGTGGCGGTGCCGTACGTGGCGGTGGCGGCCAGGAGCGAGCCGGAGCCGCCCGTCAGTGCGCTGGCCGAGCTGGCGATGTTCACGGTCATCGTTTCGCTGGCAGCTGCGCCGATCTGGAAGGTGACGGCGGCGCTGAACTTGCCCGAACCGCCGCTGGCGGCGAACAGCTTTTCACCACCGAAGGAGGTGTTGGTGACGATGTTCTTGAGTTCCGAGCCCAGGGCGTCGTACTCAGCCTGCATCGCGGTCTTGTCTTCGCTGGTGGCCGAGCCGTTCGACGCTTCGGTCGCCAGGTCCTTCATGCGGACCAGGATGTTGTTGACCTCGTCGAACGCGCCTTCGGCGGTCTGCATCATCGAGATGCCGTTCTGCGTGTTGCGCATCGCCACGCTCATGCCGCGGGTCTGGGCGTCCAGGCGGGTGGCGATCTGCAGGCCGGCGGCGTCGTCCATCGCGCTGTTGATGCGATAGCCGGTGCCCAGGCGGGTCAGCGAGGTGGACAGACCGCGCTGCGTGTTGTTCACGGCGCTGGTGGTCGACAGGGCGGCGGTGTTGGTGTGAAGGCTCAGCATGTCAGGCTCCGGTATTCAGTGGGGGGCGGGGCAATCAGTCGCCCTCACCATCACAAGACGACCCGATGGGCACTGGTCTTAAACGCCGGGCCCACCCCAACTGCATCTGGCCGCTGAGGCGTGACGGATTGCACGAACGCTATTTCAAGGGCGCCAGCCACAGCCGGTCCAGGTCCTTGAAGCGCCAGGCCTCGGGCGATTCGATGCCGGTGATCTTGTCGTCGGCCTTGGCATCGGCCAGGTCCAGCTCGAAGGGCTCCAGCGCATGCCGCTCGGCCACTGAATAGAAGACGGCCACCTTGGGCTGCAGCAGCGAGGCCAGCCCCTGGCTGCGCACCACGGCCAGCCGCTCGGAGCGCAGCCGCACCAGCGAGCCGTTGGGGTACACGCCCACCGACTTGACGAAGGCCTGGAACACCCGCGGATCGAACTGGCCCTTGGTGTGGGCCAGGTGGCTCATCGCCTCGGCCGGGTCCCAGGGCGCGTGGTAGGGCCGGCGCGAGGTCACCGCGTCGTACACGTCGCACACCGCTGCCATGCGCGAGAACAGGCTGATGCCGTCGCCCGACAGCCGGTCGGGATAGCCGGCGCCGTCGATGCGTTCATGGTGGTGCAGTGCCACGTCGATGACGGCGGGGCTGAAGCCGCCGGCTTCCATCAGCAGCTGCTGGCCATGGCGCACGTGGGCCTGGAACTGCGCCTGCTCGGCATCGCTCAGGCGGCCGGGCTTGTCGTGCAGCTCGGCCGGCATGCGGGTCTTGCCGATGTCCAGCATCAGGCCGGCCAGCGCGGCCTCGCGCGTCTGCTCGGGCGTCAGGCCCATGGTGCGCGAGAGCGAGGCCATCAGCGCGCACACCGCCACCGCATGCATGTAGGCATAGCCGTTGGCGGTCTTCAGGCGGGCCAGGCTGGTCAGCGTGGTGGGGTTCTGCGCCACCGAATCGATGACCTCCTGCACCACCGGCACACAGTGCTCGGCGTCGATGGCGTGGCCCATGCGGGCTTCATGGAACAGCTCGTGCACCACGGCCATCGACCGCTCGCACAACGCGGCGGCCTGGCGATAGTCGGGGCCGGCGGCGGGCAGCAGCACGCTGGCCGGCGGGGGCGGCAGCGGCGTTGCTTCGGCCAGCGGCGCGGGCGCCGTCACCTCGGGCGTGGTGATGGGCTCGGCCGGCACGTCCAGCCCGCGCGAGGTGTCGATCACCAGGTCGGGGATGCCGCTGTCCAGCACCTTGGCCAGCGTCTTGTCGTCGCTCAGCAGGAACTTGCTGCGCCAGAACGGGTGCGACATCCACGAGCCGCCCAGCTCGTGGATGAACATGCCGATGCGCAGTTGCGCGGGAGTAATACGTTTGAGCACGCCTTGCAGCTTGCCGCACTTGCAAAAGCCCCGATCGCCGGAGAAACATGGGTGGCGCGGCCCGCTTTGGCGGATAGGCGCCGGGCAGCACAATGCGTCCATCCACCACCGCCGCCGCTGCCATGTTCGGTACCCAGGACCTCGCGCTCTTCATCGTCTCCGGCCTGCTGCTCAACATCGCGCCAGGGCCCGATTCGCTGCTGATCATGTCGCGCAGCGCCAGCCAGGGCTGGCGCGCCGGCTCAGCCGCGGCGCTGGGCGTGGGCACCGGCACCCTGGTGCATGTGCTGGCGGCGGCGCTGGGCTTGTCGACGCTGCTGGCGGCTTCTTCCACCGCGTTCACCGTGGTCAAGCTGGTGGGGGCGGCCTACCTGGTGTACATCGGGCTGGCGCTGCTGCTGCGGCGCGGTGCACCGGCAGCGGCTGAAGCGCCGGCAGCGCCCGTGGCGCCGCTGAGCTGGCGGCGCATTTGGTTCCAGGGTTTTCTCACCAACGTGCTCAACCCCAAGGTGGCGGTGTTCTTCCTGGCCTTCGTGCCGCAGTTCATCGCGCATGACGCGCCCCACAAGGCGCTGGCTTTCATCGTGCTGGGCTGCATCTTCAACGTCAACGCGATGCTGTGGTGCCACTTTCTGGCCGTGTCTTCAGCCCTGGCCAGCCGGCGGGTGCAGGCCAGCCGGCGTGTGACGCTGTGGCTCAACCGCGCCATCGGTGCGATGTTCCTGGGCTTCGGCCTGCGACTGGCGCTGTCGCCGCGCTGAGCGGGTGCGCAGGTGCTACAGCACCCGCCCGGGGTTCAGCAGCCCCTGTGGGTCCAGCGCCTGCTTGATGGCGCGCATCAGGCCCAGGGCCACCGGGCTCTTGCGCTCGGCCCGCTCTTCGCGCTTGAGGCGGCCGATGCCGTGTTCGGCCGAGATGGAGCCGCCATGGGCCATCACGCCGTCGTACACCAGCGCATTCACGGCATGTTCATGCCGGGCCAGGAACTCAACTGCCGGCATGCCGGGTGGCGCCTGCAGGTTGTAG
Source organism: uncultured Aquincola sp. (assembly GCF_964001545.1). Classification (NCBI taxonomy): domain Bacteria; kingdom Pseudomonadati; phylum Pseudomonadota; class Betaproteobacteria; order Burkholderiales; family Sphaerotilaceae; genus Aquincola; species uncultured Aquincola sp. The sequence goes on along the minus strand of NZ_CAXFDV010000167.1, from coordinate 4,547 downwards.
TGCAGGTTGCCGTCGCCCAGGTGGCCGAAGTTGACCAGCGCCGCGCCCGGAAAGGCCGTGGCCAGCGCCGCATCGGTGGCCGCCACGAAGTCGGCGATGCGCGAGACCGGCAGCGCGATGTCGTGCTTGATGTTGGGCCCCTCGGCCGCCTGCGCCAGCGGGATGGATTCACGCAACTGCCACAGCGCCTGCGACTGGGCCAGGCTCTCGGCCACCACCGCATCGGTGCAGCAGCCATCTTGGAGCGCGGCTTCCATCAGCCCTTCGAACAGGCTGCGCGCATGCGCTTCCGACTCGCCATCGGCCAGCTCCAGCAGCACCGTCCACGGGGCGCCGGGCAGCGGCTGCGGCAGCTGCGCAAAGTGCCGGCGCACCAGCTCCAGCGACAGCCGGTTCATCACCTCGAAGCCGGTGAGGCCGGCGCCCAGCCGGGCGCGGGCGCGCATCAGCAGCGCCACGCAGGCCGGCAGGTCGGGGCAGGCGGCCAGGGCGGTGAGTGTGGCCACCGGCTGCGGAAACAGCTTGAGCGTGGCCGCGGTGATCACGCCCAGCGTGCCTTCGCTGCCGATGAACAGGTCGCGCAGGTCGTAGCCGGTGTTGTCCTTGCGCAGGCCCGACAGGCCGCTCCACACCTCGCCCTGCGCCGTGACCACCTCCAGCCCCAGGCACAGCTCGCGCGCATTGCCGTAGCGCAGCACCTGGGTGCCACCGGCATTGGTGGCCAGGTTGCCGCCGATGCTGCAGCTGCCTTCGGCTGCCAGGCTCAGCGGAAACAGCAGGCCTTGCTCGGCCGCTGCGTGCTGCAGAGCCTGCAGCACGCAGCCGGCCTCGGCCGTCATCGTCAGGTTGGCGGCGTCGATCTCGCGGATGCGGTTCATGCGGCCCAGGCTCAGCACCAGCTGGCGGCCGCTGTCGTCGGGCACGCCGCCGCCCACCAGGCCGGTGTTGCCACCCTGCGGCACCACGCTGGCGCCGTGGCGCGCGGCCAGGCGCAGCACGGTGGCCACGTCGTCGGTGCTGCCGGGCCGGGCCACGGCCAGCGCACGGCCGGGCCAGCGCTGGCGCCAGTCCTGCTCATAGCCGGCGGCGTCTTGGCCGGTGATCACATGGGCTTCGCCCAACGCCGCGCGCAAGGCGGCAGGCAGGGCATCAATCGGGGCGTGGTCGGGGGTCATGGTCGAGCGTGCATCCCGGTGCGGCCGCGGCTGCGGGTCAAGGGCGGCCGGCCGCCGGCGGCTGGTCGGCACCGGCCTCGGCCTGCGCTGCGGCATGGCCACGCTTGAGGCGCCAGCGCACATGCCAGGCGCAGGCGGTGAACAGCACCACGCACAGCAGCACCTGCAGCGTGGCCAGCACAGCGCTGATGCCGCTCTCCGACGTGGCGCGCACCACGCCTTCGGTGAAGTACAGCCACACCAGCAGGCTCACCCAGCGGTAGGTGCGCATGCGGTACTTGAGAAAGCCCGTCAGCGGCACCGCCAGCGGCAGCACCTTCAGCGCCCAGGTGCGCTGGCCGGTGGGGGCCAGCCACAGCTCCCAGGCCAGCCCCAGCACGATGAGCGCCAGCAGGCTGGCCACGGCCAGGTTGCGGGTGAGGGTGGTGGTGCGGTCGGGCCGGGCGGAGACATCGGGCATGGGCTGGCATGATAGGCGCATGCCCCCCGTGACCTCTGAGCGCCGACCCTGGCGCGTCAGGGCCTGGCGCGCCCTGGTGGCGCTGCGCCGCTGGCCCTGGATCGACACCCTGCGCACCCTGCGCGACCGCTTCCGCGACGACCGCCTGGGCCTGACTGCCAGCAGCCTGACCTTCACCACGCTGATTGCGCTGGTGCCGCTGGTCACGGTGATGCTGGCGGTGTTCTCGGCCTTTCCCATCTTCTCCAACTTCCAGATCTCGCTGGAGAAGTACTTCCTGCAGACCCTGGTGCCCGACAACATCGCCAAGCCGGTGTTGACGGCGGTGACCCAGTTCGCCCGCCAGGCCACCAAGCTGGGCTCGCTGGGTCTGGTGGTGCTGCTGCTCACCGCGCTGGCGTTGATGCTCACCATCGACCGCACGCTCAACGGCATCTGGCGGGTGCGCCGGCCGCGGCCGATCGCTCAGCGGGTGCTGGTGTACTGGGCGGCCATCACGCTGGGGCCGCTGGTGCTGGGCGTCAGCCTGTCGATGACCTCGTACGCCATCTCGTCCAGCAAGGGCCTGGTGGGCGCGATGCCCGATGCGGTGAACTTCCTGCTCAACACGCTGGAGTTCGGGCTGCAGGTGGCGGCGGTGACGGGCCTGTTCCATTACGTGCCCAACACCGACGTGCGCTGGCGCCATGCGCTGGCCGGGGGCCTGTTCTGCGCGCTGGGCTTCGAGCTGGCGAAGAAGGTGCTGGGCCTGTACGTGAGCCTGGTGCCCACCTATTCCACGATCTACGGCGCCTTTGCCACGCTGCCCATCCTGCTGCTGTGGATGTACATCGGCTGGGTCATCGTGTTGCTGGGCGCCATCATCGCGGCGCATGCGCCCAGCCTGTCGATGCGCATCGTGCGCCGGGTGGGCGTGCCGGGGCACCAGTTCTCATTGGCGCTGGCGGTGCTGCGGCTGCTCAGCGAGGCCCACGGCGGCCAGCGCCACGGCCTGACGCTGCGCCAGCTGGCCGAGGCGCTGAGCACCGATCCGCTGCTGGTGGAAACCGTGGTGGATGCGCTGGTGGCGCTGGACTGGGTGGGCCGCCTGGAAGAAGAAGGCGGCCAGCGCCATGTGCTGCTGGTCGACCCGCAGCGCACCGGGCTGCAGCCGCTGGTCGACGAACTGCTGCTGACCCCTGACCCGGTGACCGCTGTTTTCCGGCGTCAGGTGGGGGTGGATGAGATGCGGCTGGGGGAGGTGTTGTGAGCGTCGGTCACAAGGAAACGCCGGGCCGCCCCAAGTTTCCTTTCCCCCTCGGGGGGCGGGCTGGGCGCAGCCCGGCCCTGGGGGCGATCAAAGAACCACGAACTCCACGTGAGGGCCGTAGGCACCGAGGACGCTGTCGGCCGTCAGCAGCCGCAGCGGCTCACCCATCGCCTGGGCCACCAGCAGGCGGTCGAACGGGTCGCGGTGCACGTGGGGCAAGCCGACCAGCTGCCGCACGTGGGCAAAGGTGATCTGGATTTCCTTGAAGCCGCTGCCCAGGCATTCACTGCGCACCTCTTCGGCGTCGGCCTGCAGCTTGCCCATCGCGTGCTTGATGGCGATTTCCCATAGGGAGGCCACGCTGAAGAAGCATTCGTTCTCCTCGTCCAGCAGGCGAGGGGTGAGCTTCTTCATTCGCTTGTCGCCACTCAAGGTCCAGAGCAGCAGCTGCGTGTCCAGCAGCAGCCTCACAGCATGCCCTCGAACCCCTGCAGCACGTCGTCGGGCAGCGGCTCGTTGAAGTCGTCGGGCACCTTGAGCCGGCCCTTCATGGCGCCGATCCTGATCTTCTTGGGCTGCGGCGCATCCACCGGTACCAGCTTGGCCTCGGCACGGCCATGCGGACCGATGAGGATGGTTTCGCCGCCAGCCGCACGCGCCACCAGCTGTGACAGCGTGGACTTCGCTTCATGCATGCCGATGACCTTGTTCATGCGGCCATCCTAGTCCGGTGCTAGCTAAGTCGCAAGCGCGTCCTTCAAGGCCCCCCTCAGCGCCCCCAGCATCCCCTCCGGCGCCTCCTGCATCAGCGCATGCCCGGCGGTGGGCAGCGTCAGTACTTTCGCCTTCAGCGCCTGGGCCAGGTCGCGGGTGGCCTTGGGCGGGGTCATCTGGTCGCGGCCGCCCAGTACCAGCGTGGCGGGGCAGCTGACGGCGGCCGCGGCCTGCAGCCCGTTGGCATAGGCGTCGCAAAGGCGGAAGTCGTGGTGGAACAGGTTGCTGCCCGCCGGCACATGGGCCGCGCCCTGCTGCAGCAGCCGGCGCATCAGTGCCCGCCCGCCGCCGTGCAGCCAGGCGCCCGGGCCGGGGTAGGAGGGCTTGGCGGCGATGGTGCTCAGCGAAAACGTGTTCACCATGTCGATGGCCGCCAGCGGCGTGTTCAGCGCGGTGGCCAGCAGTGCGTCCGACACCTTCATCGGGTAGGCGGTGCCCACCATCACCAGGGCGCTGGCGCGCTCGGGCGCGCTGGCGGCGGCTTCCAGCGCGATCAATGAGCCCATGCTGTGGCCCACCAGCGCGGCCCGCTGCACGTCGGCGGCGTCCAGCAGCGCCAGCACCCAGTCGGCCAGGGCTTCCACGCTGGGCAGTACCGGGCCGTCGCTGCGGCCGTGGCCGGGCTGGTCGACGGCCAGCACGCCAAAGCCATGGTGCGCGAACCAGCGCGCCGCCAGCGTCCACACGCTGTGGTCGTTCAGGGCGCCATGCACCATGACCACGCAGGGTAGGGTGGGGTCGAAGGGCTTGCCGCCGGTGTAGGCGTAGGCCGGCTGCGGGCCTTGGGGGGTGTTGACCTGCAGCTTCATTGCGCCTTCTCCGCCACCTTCAGCGCGCGCTTCAGGTCGTCCAGCAGGTCGTCGGGGTCTTCCAGGCCCACCGACAGGCG
>NZ_CAXFDV010000166.1:0-12822 GCF_964001545.1 uncultured Aquincola sp. | reverse complement strand
GAGTTCACCGTCATCAACGAGTACCTCGTGCGTGACCTGAAGAAGCTCGGCCTGTGGGACGACGTGATGGTGATGGACCTCAAGCACTTCGATGGTTCGCTGCGCCGCATCGACCGCGTGCCTGAAGACTTGAAGCAGCTGTACGCCACCGCCTTCGAGGTCGAGACGCAATGGCTGGTCGAAGCTGCTGCACGCCGCCAGAAGTGGATCGACCAGGCGCAGAGCCTGAACATCTACATGGCCGGTGCTTCGGGCAAGAAGCTCGACGAGACCTACAAGCTCGCGTGGATCCGTGGCCTCAAGACGACCTACTACCTGCGCACCATGGGCGCCACCCATGCAGAGAAGTCGACGGTCAAGGCCGGTGCGATGAACGCCGTGAGCTCGGGCTCGCAAGCCGGCAGCGGTGGCATGTCCGCCATCGATGCAGCGGCTGCGCAGGCACGTGCCCAAGCGGCTTCAGAGCCGGCCACCGACATCAAGTTCTGCGCCATCGACGACCCGGGCTGCGAAGCCTGTCAGTGAGGGTGTGAGCGATGCGATGTTGTCGATGCGAAGCGGCAACATCGACATCGCATTGATGTCAATAAGTGCTTGGTGTTTGAACACAACACTCCGATAATTTCAACACCTGAGGATGTACATACATGCTGGTCTGGGAAGACGACAAGCCGCTCGAAGCCAAGGCTCCTGAAAGAGCTGCACAACCTGTTGACGCGATGGTCCAAGCACCCCGCGCAGCGATGGCCTCGTCGGCTCTGCAAACCGCCGCGTTCACGCCTTCAGCCCCCGTTGCATCCAAGGCTGCTGCCCCTGTCGCAGGCACATCGATTGCCGCCGCTGCTGCACACAGCACGCGCCGCGTCAACGTGGCCGACAAGCGCATCATCAATGGCCAGACGGATGTCAACCAGCTCGTCCCGTTCAAGTACAAGTGGGCTTGGGAGAAGTACCTCGCCACCTGTGCCAATCACTGGATGCCGCAAGAGGTGAACATGTCGCGCGACATCGCGACCTGGAAGGACCCCAACGGCCTGACGGACGACGAGCGCCGCATCATCAAGCGCAACCTCGGCTTCTTCGTCACGGCTGATTCGCTGGCGGCCAACAACATCGTGCTGGGCACCTACCGCCACATCACGGCGCCCGAGTGCCGGCAGTTCCTGCTGCGCCAGGCCTTCGAAGAAGCGATCCACACCCACGCGTACCAGTACATCGTCGAGTCGCTGGGCCTGGACGAGAGCGAGATCTTCAACGCCTACAACGAGGTGCCGTCGATCCGCGACAAGGACGAGTTCCTGATCCCGTACATCGACGCGATCATGGACCCCAACTTCCAGACCGGCACGCCCGAGAACGACCAGACGCTGCTCAAGAGCCTGATCGTCTTCGCCTGCCTGATGGAAGGCCTGTTCTTCTACGTCGGCTTCACGCAGATCCTGGCGCTGGGTCGGCAGAACAAGATGACGGGCGCGGCCGAGCAGTACCAGTACATCCTGCGCGACGAGTCGATGCACTGCAACTTCGGCATCGACCTGATCAACCAGCTCAAGAACGAGAACCCGCACCTGTGGACGGCGGAGTTCAAGGCCGAGATCACGGCGCTGTTCCTCAAGGCCGTCGACCTCGAATACCGCTATGCCGAAGACACCATGCCGCGCGGCGTGCTGGGTCTGAACGCGTCCATGTTCAAGGGCTACCTGCGCTACATCGCCAACCGGCGCGCGGTGCAGATCGGCCTCGACCCGCTCTTCCCGAACGAGGAAAACCCGTTCCCCTGGATGAGCGAGATGATCGACCTGAAGAAGGAGCGCAACTTTTTCGAAACCCGCGTCATCGAGTACCAATCCGGTGGCGCATTGAGCTGGGACTGAACGCGCGCTTCGATCCCCCGATCGGCAGCAGACAGTTCCCTGGTGTGAAGAGATCAAGATCCGCGGCACGAGAAGCACGGCCATAGAAGCCGGGCTCCCGGACCGCCACCCCGTTCACCGTACCGAGGCAGCCGGCGCAAGCCGGAAGACCGCGGACGGTGGGCCACCTTGCTGTACTCGAGCAGCAGGGTGCTGTTTGCAACTTGATCAAGGAGATTGAAATGGCAACTGCGAAGAAGGCCGCACCGGCCAAGAAGGCGGCACCGGCGAAGAAGGCCGCGGCCCCCGCGAAGAAGGCGGCCCCGGCCAAGAAGGCCGCCGCTCCGGCGAAGAAGGCTGCACCGGCCAAGAAGGCGGCTGCACCGGCGAAGAAGGCTGCGGCCAAGAAGGCGGCACCGGCCAAGAAGGCGGCGCCCGCGAAGAAGGCCGCTCCGGCGAAGAAGGCAGCACCGGCCAAGAAGGCGGCGGCTCCGGCGAAGAAGGCTGCTGCACCGGCCAAGAAGGCTGCGGCGCCCGCCAAGAAGGCCGCTGCCCCGGCTAAGAAGGCTGCTGCCAAGAAGGCCGCTGCGCCGGCCAAGAAGGCTGCCGCTGCGCCCGCCAAGAAGGCGGCTGGCAAGAAGGCTGCGAAGAAGGCGCCGACCCCCAGTGCCCCTGCTGCCCCTGCGGCAAAGACGGCCCTGAGCCCGGCTGCGGCCTGGCCCTTCCCGACCGGCAACAAGCCCTGATCGTGCGCAGCTGAGACCACCGCCAGGTGGTCCTGCTGCAGCGATGTGAAGCCCGGCCCAGCGCCGGGCTTTTCTTTGCCCGATCAGCGCCCGATCAGGCGTCCGCGATCGCCGGGTCGATCTGGTGGTTCTGGCCGCCGCGGCTGCCGATCTTGAGGGCACCCAGGCGGTTGCCCAGCGCGGCGCAGCGGGGCAGGTCCCAGCCGCGTTCCAGGCCGTACAGCAGGCCGCCCCGGAAGGCGTCGCCGCAGCCGGTGGGGTCGAGCACGTCGCTGGCCTTGACGCCCGCCACCAGCGTGCGCTGGCCGTCCTGCCACACCTCGCAGCCCTGGTCGGCCAGGGTCACGATCACGCCCTTCAGATGCGAGCGTGACAGCGCCTCGATGTCTGTGCCCATGCGTTCGCACAGCATGCGGGCTTCATAGTCGTTGACCGTCACCCAGGTGGCCTGCTCCACGAAGCGACGCAGCTCGGCGCCGTCGAACATCGGCAGGCCCTGGCCCGGGTCGAACACGAAGGGGATGCCCGCCGCATACATCTGCTGCGCATGCAGCAGCATCGCGTCGCGGCCATCGGGCGCGATGATGCCCACCTTCAGGTCTTCACGCGCGGGCACCTCGGTCAGGTGCGCCATGCTCATCGCGCCCGGATGGAAGGCCCAGATCTGGTTGTTGTCGGCATCGGTGATGCACATGCCTTGCGCGGTGTAGCTGTCGGCCACGGTGCGCACGCAGGAGGTGTCGATGCCCAGGCCCTGCAGGCGCGCCACGTAGTCGGCGCCGTCGCTGCCTACGGTGGCCATGACCACCGCATTGCCGCCCAGCGCCTGCAGCGTGTAGCCGATGTTGCCGGCGCAGCCGCCGAACTCGCGGCGCAGCGTGGGCACCAGGAAGGACACGTTCAGGATGTGCACCTGCTCGGGCAGGATCTGCTGCGCAAAGCGGCCCGGGAAGTTGGTGATCGTGTCGAACGCGAGCGATCCGCAGATGAGGGCGGCCATGGGTGGCTCCTGAAGAAGGGAACGAAAAGGATCAGGGGTAGAAGATCTCGGCGCTGTAGCCGGTGATCTTGCGGTCGCCGCCCGCCAGCACGCCCTGCAGCGGCAGCGTGGCGCCCGGGGCGATGGTGCTGCCCCTGGCGCCCAGGCCGGCGGCGCTGAGCACCTTGCGCGAGACCACCTGGCCCTGCGCATCGGTCAGCGTCAGCTCCAGCGAAGGCAGCATCACCGGCACCCGGTCGTTGTTGCGCAGCGTGGCGGTGAACTCGTACTGGTCGGTGCTGCCTTCCAGCTTCACCAGGCCGCTGCTGTCCACGGCCAGGCTGTCCACCCGGCGCATCGGCTCCACCTCGCAGCCGGCCACGGCACACAGGCCGCGCAGCACGGGCGCCGACTCAGGCCAGCGGGCGGCCAGCACGTCGCGCCAGCGCAGGGCCACCTGGGCCAGCAGCAGCAGGGCCAGCAGTACGCAGACCACCGCCAGGGCGGTGCGCACGCCCGGCCGCTGCCAGGCCGTGGCAGGGGCGGCCCGGCGTGCCGCCTTGCCGGCCACCGGCGGTGTGCGGCGCATGAATTCGGGCACGGCAGCGGGCGCTGCCATCGCCGCTGCGGCGGGGGCAGCAGCGGGCCGGGCCGGCGCCGACAGGTCGGGCGGCGATTCACGCATGGGCAGTGGCGAGGAGCGGCCATACAGCCGCGGCTCGTCGTCGTCCAGATCGTCGTCCAGCGGGGCCTGTGTGGGCTCGAAGCGCGGGCGCTCCGGCTCGCGGGCTGCCGGCGCATCGGCCGGCGGTCGAGCGTCGCGGTAGGTGCTGCCAAAGCCGGCGGCATACGCAGCGTCGTCAGGCTCGTGCAGCAGCGGCCGGTGGTCCAGCCGGGCCGAAGCGGGCTGGTCTTCGTCCGGCAGGTCGGAGGGTTCGAACGGCGGTGGTTCCAGCGGGCCCAGCGGGTGGCTGCTGCGGGCGGCCATCGGCGGCGCCGCGGGTTCGTGCGGCGGCGAGATCGTGGCGCCAGCGGGGCCCTGCGGGCCTTCAGCTTCCGCACCACCGGGCCAGGGCGGGGGCGCCTCCTGCTCCAGGTCGAACAGCGATTCCAGCGCGTTGAACACCGCTTCGCAGCGGCCGCAGCGCACCCAGCCCTCGGACACCTTCAGCTGGTCTTCGACCACGCGGAACACGGTGCCGCACTGCGCGCAGCGGGTGGCCAGGCTCATGACGTGAAGCGCGCCGTCATCAACACCCAACCGTCTTCACGGTCGTGCACCGCCAGCTGGCACCAGGGCGCGTACGCAGCCGTGAGCTCGTCGGCCTGGCGTTCGAGGATGCCGGCCAGCACAAGGTCGCCGCCGGGCGCCACATGGCCGCACAGCAGCGGCGCCAGCAGCTTCAGCGGCGTGGCCAGGATGTTGGCCAGCACCAGCGGATAGGCGCCGCTGGCCAGCTCGGGCAGGCCGGCGTTGAGCTGAACGCCGTTGGCCTGGGCGTTGGCCTGGGTGGAGGTGACGGCCGCCGGGTCGATGTCGACCGCGTCGATGGCGTGGCCGCCATGCAGCGCGGCGCCGATGGCCAGGATGCCCGAGCCGCAGCCGTAGTCCAGCACGCGCTGCCAGCCGGCACGGCGCTCGGCCGGCTGCGTGGCGATCCAGCGCAGGCACATGCGGGTGGTGGGGTGGGTGCCGGTGCCGAAGGCCAGGCCCGGGTCGAGCCGGATGACCTGCTGTGCGGCGGCCGGCGGCTCATGCCAGGTGGGCACGATCCAGAAGCTGGGCGTGATCTCGACCGGCGCGAACTGCGATTGCGTCAGGCGCACCCAATCCTGCTCGGGCACCGGCTGCAGGCCCTGCATCGCTACGTCGGCGGCCCAGTCCTGGGCCAGCAACAGCGTGGCGGCTTCGGTGGCAGCCGCTTCTTCCGGGAACAGCGCGCGCAGCGTGGAGCGCTGCCATCCCGCCTTGGGCGCTGGCATGCCGGGCTCGCCGAACAGCGCCTGCTCGGCCTCGCTGTCGGCATCGGCGTCTTCCACCGACACCGACAAGGCGTCCAGCTCCAGCATCAGCGCATCGGACACCGTCTCGACCAGCGATTCGGGGGCGCGCAGGATCAGTTCAAACATAGAGGCCTCCGCAGCCGCCGCCGAGCCGCCTCAAGGCGGCTGCGCGCCCCCTCGGGGGGCAGCGAAGCGGCGAAGCCGTGAGCTTGGGGGCTGACACACCGCCGCCAAGCCGCCTCAAGGCGGCTGCGCGCCCCCTCGGGGGGCAGCGAAGCGGCGAAGCCGTGAGCTTGGGGGTCGACATCACCGCTTGTGTTGCGCAAGCCAGCCTTCCAGGTAGTGGATGCTGGTGCCACCCTCGATGAACTTGGCATCGACCATCAGCTCGCGGTGCAGCGGGATGTTGGTCTGGATGCCTTCGACCACCGTCTCGTCCAGCGCGGTGCGCATGCGGGCCAGGGCCTGCTCGCGGGTGTCGCCGTGCACGATGATCTTGCCGATCATCGAGTCGTAGTTCGGCGGCACGAAGTAGTTGCTGTAGATGTGCGAATCGACCCGCACGCCCGGGCCGCCCGGCGGGTGCCACATGCTGATGCGGCCCGGCGACGGCACGAAGGTGTAGGGATTCTCGGCATTCACCCGCACTTCGATGGCGTGGCCGCGCTGCTGGATCTGGCGCTGCGCGAACGGCAGCTTCTCGCCGGCGGCCACGCGGATCTGCATCTGCACGATGTCGATGCCGCTGACCATCTCGGTCACCGGATGCTCCACCTGCACGCGGGTGTTCATCTCGATGAAGTAGAACTCGCCGTTTTCGTACAGGAACTCGAAGGTGCCCGCCCCGCGGTAGCCGATCTTCTTGCAGGCGGCGGCGCAGCGGTCGCCGATGCGCTCGATCACGCGGCGCGGAATGCCCGGCGCCGGCGCTTCTTCGATGATCTTCTGGTGGCGGCGCTGCATGGAGCAGTCGCGCTCGCCCAGCCACACCGCATTGCGGTGCGAGTCGGCCATCACCTGGATCTCGATGTGGCGCGGGTTCTGGAGGAACTTCTCCATGTACACCGCCGGGTTGCCGAAGGCAGCGCCGGCTTCGGCCTTGGTGGTCTGCACCGCATGCAGCAGCGCTGCTTCGGTGTGCACCACACGCATGCCGCGGCCACCGCCGCCGCCCGCAGCCTTGATGATCACCGGGTAGCCCACGGCGCGGGCGATCTTGATGATCTCCTTGGGGTCGTCGGGCAGCGCGCCTTCGGAGCCGGGCACGCAGGGCACGCCGCTCTTGATCATCGCCTGCTTGGCCGACACCTTGTCGCCCATGATGCGGATCGACTCGGGCGTGGGGCCGATGAAGACGAAGCCGCTTTTTTCCACCCGCTCGGCGAAGTCGGCGTTCTCGGACAGGAAGCCGTAGCCGGGGTGGATGGCCTCGGCGTCGGTGACCTCCGCGGTGGAGATGATGGCCGGCATGTTGAGGTAGCTCTGCGCCGAGGGCGCGGGGCCGATGCACACGGCTTCATCGGCCAGCTTCACGTACTTGGCGTCGCGGTCGGCTTCGGAGTAGACGACGACCGACTTCACGCCCATCTCGCGGCAGGCGCGCTGGATGCGCAGGGCGATCTCGCCGCGGTTGGCGATCAGCAGTTTCTTGAACACGCGGCCGACCTCACTCGATGATGAACAGCGGCTGGCCGAACTCGACAGCCTGGCCGTTGTCCACCAGGATCTTGGTGACCGTGCCGCTCTTGTCGGCCTCGATCTCGTTCATGATCTTCATCGCTTCGATGATGCACAGCGGCTCGCCTTCCTTGACCGACTGGCCCACCTCGGCCAGCGGCTTGGCGCCCGGGCTGGAAGCGGCGTAGAAGGTGCCGACCATCGGCGACTTGACCACATGCCCGGCGGGCTCGGCCGGTGCCTCTGCCACCGGCGTGGCGGTGGGGGCCGGTGCGGGCGCCAGGGGGGCGGCCATCTGCTGCAGGGCGGGCGCTGCGGCCGGCAGGTAGGCCTGGGGCGCTGCCTGCGGGTCGGCCTTGACGATGCGCACCTTGCCATCGGCTTCGGTGATCTCGAGCTCGGAGATGTTCGATTCCGACACGAGGTCGATGAGCGTTTTGAGCTTGCGCAGATCCATTGTTCGTTCTCCTGCGCACGAGACCGGGGCCAGGCCCGGCATCACGCGCGATCAGTCCAGTTTTTTGGCGAAACGGCTGGCATCGGCCGCCCGTTCGTCCACCCTGTGTCGCTGCGGAACAACGTCGCCGCAAATAATGGCGAGCAGGGTTGCGGGGAGCGAACTCTACGCGGTTTATCCGCCGTTACCCGGTGTTGACAAAAAATAGAAGGGTGTTAGGGCTTTACAAGCCGCAATGCCCGATCAAGCGGCAGATCGGGCCCAGCCAGCCAGCTCTTCATAGCTGGTTTCACCCAGCTTGCGCTGCAGCGGCCGGCCATCGGCCCCGAAGACCACCGTGAAGGGCAGGGCGCCCACGCTGTTGCCCAGCCGCTTGGACAGGTCGGTGCCTTCCAGGCCCGCCAGCCCGATGTGAAAGCCCAGCGGCTGCTTGCGCAGGAACTCGCGCACCGGCGTCGGCCCGTCCACCGCCAGGCCCACCACCTGCCAGCCCTGCGGCTTGAACTCGGTGTGAAAGCGGTCGATCTGCGGCAGCTCCTTGACGCAGGGCGGGCACCAGGTTGCCCAGAAGTTCAGCACCAGGGGCTTGCCGCGCAGGCTGGCCATCTGCAGTTCGCCGCCTTCGGGCCGCGCGAAGCTGAGCGACCACAGCGCCGCCACCGCCTCGTCGTCCGCCGCGCCGGGGTGAAGCCGCCACCAAGCCAGGCCCGCGCCGGCCGCTGCGGCGGCCAGGCCCACGCCGGCAAAAAGAGTACTGCGTCGGTTCATCGCTCGATTGTCTCCGCGCCGCCTTTGTCCTCGTCGGCCTGGGCCATCAGCCGGCGAAGCGCGCCCAGGTCGCCGCACAGCGTGCGGCCGGTGCCATCGGGCTTGAGGGCGCCGCGCAGGTCGTCCAGGTCGCGCACCGCCAGGAACAGCGTCACGTGCTCTTGCAGTTCGGGGCTCCAGCTGGCCAGCGACAGCAGGTCGACCGGCTCGCCGCGCGGCGAGGGCAGGCTGCTCACGTCGTAGTCGACACCCTGGTTGATGAGTGCGATCTCGGCCGACTTGGCATCGTCGCAGTACAGGTCGATGTGCAGCGCCGACAGCCGGGTGGCGGTGCCGCGCCAGGCCGCGCCCGACAGGTGCGGCCGGAACTCGGCCAGGCGCTCCAGCCAGCGCAGGGCCAGGCTGCGCAGCGCGGCCAGTTCGGCCGGCTGGGTGTCGGCGCAGAACACGGCGATGTATTCGCGCACCGCCTCTTCCACCGCTTCGTTGCTCGGCAGGTCGCCGGGGCGCGACCGCCCCAGCGAACGGGCCGCCTTGCGCTTGGCGGGGCCGTACTCCATGCCTTCTTCCACCACCAGGCGGGCGGCGGTGGCGGCGATGTCGGCGGTCATGGATTCACTCATGCGGCAGCTTTCTCAAGGCAGTTCCACGGCCGGCATGCGGGCCGCCACCGTGCCGGCACGGCCGACGATGTAAGGCGAGGCGGGCCGCCGTTCGAAGCGCTTGGGCGCCGGCAGCATCACCGCCAGCCGGGCCGCCTGCGACGTGCCGAGCTGCGCCGCGTCCACCCGGAAGTAGTGGCGCGCCGCGGCCTGGGCGCCGAACAGGCCTTCGCCCCATTCCACGTTGTTCAGGTAGATCTCGAGGATGCGCTGCTTGCTCAGCAGACCTTCGAGCATGTAGGTGATCACCAGTTCCTGGCCCTTGCGCAGCGTGGTGCGCTCCGACGAAAGAAACAGGTTCTTGGCCAGCTGCTGGGTGATGGTGGAGCCGCCGACGATGCGCGGCTGCGCCGGCGTGGGCGTGGCCTTGGCGCTTTTGCCCTGGCGCTGGGCCAGCTGCTGGTTGAGCTTGGCGGCCCGCGCTTCGGCCTGCAGGTTGCGGTCCCAGGCCTTCTCGATCGCTTCCCAGTCCACGCCGCCGTGGTCCACGAAGCTGGCGTCTTCGCTGGCGATGACGGCGCGCTTGAGTTGTGGCGAGATGCGCTCATACGGCACCCACTGCTGCGCCCAGGCCGCCTGGCCGTCGGCCGCCAGCAGCCGCCGCGCCTCGCTGCGCTGGAAGGCGGTGGACTGCGGATCGACCACCGCCATCAAGCCCACGCGCAGCCCGAAGTACAGCTGCAGCGCCACGGCGCACAGCAGCACCAGCGCGATGAGGCGGCCGGCCTGCTTCATGCCTGCTGCCGGGCCTTGGCGGCCAGCGCCTCGCGCAGCGCGGCGCGCACCGGCTCGGTCTGCGGGCGCACGCCGCGCCAGATGAAAAACGCCTCGGCCGCCTGCTCCACCAGCATGCCCAGGCCGTCGTGCGCCTGGGCGCCATGGGCACGTGCCCAGGCCAGGAAGGGCTCGACCGCCGGGCCGTACATCAGGTCGATGGCCAGCGTGCCCGGCCGCAGCACCGAGGCCGGCGCCGGGATCTCGGCGCCCTGCAGGCTGCTGGCGCTGCTGTTGAGCACGATGTCGAAAGCGCCCTCAGGATCTTGCAGGCCGCAGGCCTGCAGCGCCACGCCGTGCTGCGCCGCCAGCGCCGCATGCCGCTCGGCCAGCGCCTGCGCCTTGGCCGGCGTGCGGTTGGCCACCACCACCTCGCGCGGGCGACCTTCGATCAGCGGGCCGAGTGCGCCGGCCGCGGCGCCGCCGGCGCCGATCAGCAGCACGCGGCTGCCGGCCAGCGCGGCACCGGTGTGGGCGATGTCGCGCACCAGGCCAATGCCGTCGGTGTTGTCGGCCACCCAGCCGTCGGGCCGCAGGTCCAGCACGTTGGCGGCGCCGGCCAGCGCGGCGCGTTCGCTCACGCGGGCGGCAGCGGCCACCGCTTCCAGCTTGAAGGGCACGGTGATGTTGCAGCCCTTGCCGCCCTGGCGCACGAAGTCGGCCACGGTGGCAGCAAAGCCGTCGAAGGGGCTGAGCACGCGGGTGTAGGTCAGGGCCTGGCCGGTCTGCTGCGCGAAGGCGGCATGGATGAAGGGCGACTGGCTGTGCTGGATCGGGTTGCCGATGACGGCATAAAGATCAGTGGTCATTTCCTGGGGGCAGCGGAGGCAGAGAGCGTGGTTTCCAGCCCGTCGTCGCGGGTGAAGCGAAAGCGCGAGGTGACGACGATCTGGTCGGCCTCGCTGAGCATGGCCGCATTGAAGCGGCCGAAAGGCGCGGCGGCCTGCACGATGGCGACGGCACGCTGATCGAGGTGGCGGTTGCCCGAGGACTTCAGCACCTCGGCTTCCACCACGCGGCCCAGCGCGTCCACGGTCACGTTCATCGTCAGCTCGCCATAGAGCTTGCGGCCCTGGAAGCGCGGAAAGTCCTGCGTGCCGCGTTCTTCGATGCGGCGGCGCAGCCGGTCGTAGTAGGTGGCGTAGGTCACCTCGCGCGTGGCAGGGCTGACATAGCGGCGCCGCGGCTCGGCGTTCTGCTGGTTGATGCGGGTCTCGATCTCGGCCAGCAGCCTCAGCATCTGGCGGCGCTTGTCTTCCTGGGCATCGCCGTCGGCGGTGCCGGTGTCGCGCTGGGGGTCGGGCGGCGGCAGCATGGCCAGCTCGCGCCGCACCTGGGCCAGCAGTTGCTGCTGCTGGCTTTGCATCTGCTCGATGCGGCGCTGGTGGCTGTCGGTGTCCTGCCCGCTGCGCACTTCCAGCGTGGGCGGCAGCGGCGAGGTGGCGCGGCCCTGCGCCGCTTCACCGCCGCCGGCCAATGTGGCCTGGGCCAGCGCCTGCGCCTGGCGCGGCGGCTCGTTGCCGCGGGCGTTGACCAGGATCACCTCCAGCGGCGATTCGCCCATGCGCTGCAGCTCGAAGCGCGGCGCCGCTACCTGCACACCCAGCAACGCCGCATGCACGCCGACCGAGGCGGCCAGCGCCCATTGCAGCGTGCCCCAGCGGCGCAGCATGGTGGGTCAGGCCGCCGCCGGGGCGGCACCCTCCTGCGTTTGGCCGGCTTCGGCTGAATCGCCGGCATCGGCCATGTCGATGGCCAGCGACAGCGGCGCAGCTTCCTGCACCTCGTCGTCCACCTCGGCTTCGCTTTCGCCGGCCACTTCGGCCACCGCATCGTCCAGGCGGGTGACCAGCTGCGCATGCAGGTCCAGCGTCAGCAGGTCCATGCCGGTGATGCGCACCCGCACATGGGCGCCGCGCGGCAGCTGCTCGCAGCCCGAGGCGCGGAACACCAGCGGCAGCGTGTCGGCGCGCACCAGGCCGTCCTTCATCACCGCGGCGTCCAGCTCGGTCACGCCGTTCTGCTCCAGCCAGCGCAGCGTCCAGTAGCGCTCGATGCCGTGCTGGAAGTCGTTGTACGCGCCGTAGGCAGCGTCGAAGGCCGAGATGACGGAGAACAGCTGCGCATCTTTCGGCTTGAACGGCGCGGCCAGTGCGGCCGTGCGGCCATGGCGGGCGCAGGCGATGATCTGCCATTGGTTGACCAGGTCAACGTACCGGCGCAGCGGCGAGGTGGCCCAGGTGTACTGCGCCACGCCCATGCCGGCATGCGGCAGCGCCTTGGTGCCCATGCGCACCTTGATGCCCGGCGCCAGGCTGGCCTGGCTGCGGTAGATGCCGGGCAGGCCGCATTCGGCCAGCCAGCCGCCCCAGGTGCTGTTGGCCAGGATCATCGCCTCGGCCACGATCAGGTCCAGCGGCGCGCCGCGGCGGCGGGTGCTGATGGTCACCCGCTCGTCGCCCTGCGGCTCGGCGGTGTGGCCCTCCAGGCGGAAGTTGTAGTCGGGGCGGTTGAAGTTCTCGGGCTTGCCACGCACCACCTCGCGCTGGGCCTTCAGGTGGCGCGCCAGGCGGAAGGCAAAGGCCAGCTCGGGCGCAAAGGCATAGCCGGCCGGCGCCTCGCCGGTCAGCGTGGCTTCGGTGACCACATCGTCCAGCTGGTCGTGGCGCAGGTTGGCGGCAATCGGCACCCGCTCCAGCTTGGTCTCGCTGGCGCGCACTTCCAGCGTGGCCTCGTCCATGGTCACGTACAGGCTCACGGCCGGGCAGTCCTGGCCTTCGGCCAGCGTGTAGCGCTGCACCACCTCGTCGGGCAGCATGGTCAGCTTCCAGCCCGGCATGTACACGGTGGACAGGCGCTCGCCCGCCACCTTGTCGATGGCGCTGCCCGGCGCAATGGCCAG
>NZ_CAXFDV010000165.1:0-18323 GCF_964001545.1 uncultured Aquincola sp. | reverse complement strand
CGCCTCGATCTCGGCCACGAAGGCCGCTTCTTGGCGGGTGCGGGCGCAGTACAGCAGCTCCACCGGCCGGCCGATGGCCACCAGCCGCTGCAGCATGCACCAGATGGGCGTGATGCCGATGCCGCCGGCCACCAGCACCGAGCGCGGCGCCTGCTCATGCAGCTGGAAGTTGTTGCGCGGCGCCGAGATGGGCAGCGTCTTGCCCACGCGCAACTGCTCGTGCACGTAGCGCGAGCCGCCGCGGCTCTTGCGGTCGTTCAGGATGCCGACCACGTAGCGCTGGCGGTCGCTGGACGGGTTGCACAGCGAGTAGCTGCGCACCAGGCCGTTGGGCAGGTGCAGGTCGATGTGGGCGCCGGCCTCGAAGGGCGGAAAGTCCACGTCCGGCGTGGCCGGGCGCAGCTCGACGCTGATGATGCCGTCGGCCTCATGGCGCATCGTGTGGACCAGGGCGTTCAGGGTCGGGGAAGACATGGCAGCAGGCTCGCAGGGGCGAAAGGTTCGTTCAGGTGGCCGTGTGGCCCAGGCTCGCAGCCGGGGCCGCCAGCCGCAGGTCGGCGTCCAGCCGGGCCAGGCCGTCCACTTCCACCTTCAGTTCGGGCTGCACCAGCGCGGCCACGCCCACCAGGGTGGACGCAGGGAAAGGCGCGCCGGGCAGCACATCGACAAAGAAGTCGCGCCGCGCGCGGCCCACGGCCTCGCGGTCGGCGATGTCGGTCAGGTAGACGGTGAGCTTGAGCAGGTTGTGCACGCCGCCGCCGGCCGCTTCCAGCAGCGCCTGCAGCTGGCGCAGGCACACCAGCGTCTGCTGGTAGGCGTCCAGCGGCGTGCCGGCCGCAGCCGCCTGCTGCGCGGCGGCGCCGGCCGTCTGGCCGGACAGGATCACCTCCGCGCCCAGCACCAGCGCGGGCGACCAGGTGGCTTGCGGCGGCAGCGGCGCGGCCGGGTTGACCACGCAGCGCGGGGCGACGGACAGCATGCTCAAGCCTTGGCCGTCTGGTCGGCCTTGGCCGCCAGCTGCGCCTGGGCCAGGCCCTTCAGGTGCCGGCGCAACCGCACGATGCCCAGGTCGTGCTGGTACAGCTGCTCATGCTGGTTGGCATCGGGCTCCATGTTCTCGATCAGCACCCGGTCCTGCTCCAGCACATGCCAGTGGCGCGCTTCCAGCCGGTTCTTGTACAGAAAGCGCCAGGTGTCGCGCTGCCAGCCCGGCGGCAGCTTGCGCACGCGCCAGTGGAAGGCGCAAGACAGCGTGGGGCTGATCGGCGTGTAGCTGCCGATGATGATGAAGTTGCCGCCGGGGCCGCCAGTCTTCGGGTAAGGGATCTCCAGCCGCATCCAGTGGATGCCGGTATCGGCCCACTCGGTCCAGTCGAAGTTGACGTTGCGCTGGCCTTCCTTCTCGAACACGAAACCGGTGTCGGTGGGGCGGATGCCGAACTTGGCGGTGGCATCCCCCTCGGCCATCGAGTGCGATTGCTTGTGCAGGAAGGTCCCGTGCATCGGGTCCATCACGTTGTCCAGCACGTAGCGGTAGTCGCCCTTCCATTCGGCATAACAAAGGAAAGAGGCGTACTGGCTGTCGTCGGTCAGCTGCTCGGGCAGCTGCAGCGGCGGCGGCGTATCCACCGGCTCGCTGCTGTTGTAGAGGAACACCGCGCCCGCGGCCTCACGCACATGGAACCAGCGCGTGGCCTGGCTGCCTTCGAGCTTGCAGCCGGGGCTGCCGGGCACCTTGGTCACCACGCCGTCGCAGCGCACTTCCACGCCGTGGTACGGGCAGGCGATGCGGTCGCCCAGCACCACGCCCTGCGACAGCGGCGCGCCGCGGTGGGGGCAGCGGTCTTCCAGCGCATGCAGCACGCCTTGCGTGTCGCGCCAGAACACCAGCTTGCGGCCCAGCCGGCGCAGCGACACCGGCCGCTCTTTGATGAAGCCGCTGGGGCAGATGGGGTACCAGAGGTCCTTGAGGCCGACTTGCAGCAACTGGTCGACCGGATCGGCGGCAACGGCGATGGGGATGTTCATGGGGCTTCCTCGGGGTGGCGGCCGGCGGCTTCAGGCGGCCAGGCGGGCGATCTCGGCGCGGTAGTTCTCTTCGGTCCAGGCCTGGCCGCTGGGCGTGGCCAGGTGGCTGCGGTTCAGGTGCTCCACCAGGCCGGCCAGGTCGTGCACGCCGGCGGCAAAGGCCCGCTCGATCGCGTCGCCGAGCAGGTCTTCGTACGGGGTGGGCGGGCGCTGGCGCGCCTGGTGCGGATCGAGGTAGCGGTCGGTCGGTTGCATCGTCGGCCTCCTGGCGGAAGGGGATGGTGGGTGTGGGCGCGGCAGCTACTGCCCGCCGTTGCGCACGCGTTCGCGGATGCGTTCGCGCACGGGAACAAAGTCGTAGGTGGGATAACACTCGGTGGTGAACACGCCCCAGGCGCGGCGCTCCAGTTCCACGTTCAGCAGCGGCAGCTTGTCGGGCGGCAGCTCCAGCGTCAGCACCTGGCCCAGGCCCATGGCGACGGTCCACGAGACCACGCGCACGCCTTCGGGCGGAAACTGCTCCCACCAGTCAGCCGCCTTCATGCGCTGCTGCACGTCGTCCAGCGTCAGGCCGGGGTGGTGCTTGAGCAGCACCGTCAGCAGCAAGGTGTTGGGTTCGCTCATGGTGCTCGGCTCACTCGGCCACGATGTTGCGCGCCTTGATGATGCGGGCCCAGGTGGCCGTCTCGGCGCGGATGTGGGCGGCGAAGTCGGCGGGCTTCATCGTGGCGTCGGACAGGCCCTGGGCCTGCAGCTTGTCGCGCGTGGCGGGCTCGGCCAGCACGGCGGCGGCATCGCGCGCCAGCTGCTCCACCACAGCGGGCGGTGTGCCGGCCGGCGCCAGCAGGCCGTACCAGGAGGTGACCTGCACGCCCGCAATGCCCTGCTCGGCCAGCGTGGGAATGTCGGGCGCCACCGGGCTGCGCGCCGCATCGGTGATGCCCAGGGCCACCAGCTTGCCGTCCTTGATGAAGGGCAGCGTGGCGGGCAGGTTGCTGAACATCAGCGGCACCACGCCGCCCAGCACGTCGTTCAAGGCCGGGCCGGTGCCCTTGTAGGGCACATGGGTGATGTCCACCTCGGCCTGCTGCTTGAACAGCTCGCCGGCCAGGTGCAGGCCGCTGCCCACGCCCGGCGAGGCGTAGAACAGCGTGGCCGGCTTGGCCTTAGCCAGCGCCACCAGCTCCTTGGCGCTGCGCAGCTTGAGCGCGGGGCTGGCCACCAGCACGTTGGGCGCCTTGGCCAGCATGGTGATGGGCACGAAGTCCTTCTCGATGCTGAACGGGAAGTTCGGCATCAAGGTGGGGTTGATGGTGAGGTTGCCCGCAGGCACCACCAGCAGCGTGTGGCCGTCGCCCTTGGCGCGCTTGACGCGGTCGATGCCCAGGTTGCCGGCAGCGCCGGCCACGTTGTCCACCACCACCGTCTGGCCGTAACGCTTGCCCAGGCCATCGGCCAGGATGCGCGACAGTACGTCCACCGGCCCGCCGGGCGGGAACGGCGCGACGATGGTGAAGCGGCCTTCGGCCAGCTGCTTTTCAGCGGCCGACTTGTCGGCCGCCGGCTGCGCATGGGCAGGCATCAGGGCCGACAGCGCCAGCAGGCCAGCGGCGGCCAGGCACAGGCGGCGCAGTTTGGCGGTCACGGGCTTCACTTCTTCTCCGTCAGGAACTTGCCGCTGGGCGCTTCGGCATTCTTCTGCCGGCGGGTATGGCCGTCCAGGCCGCCGTCCACCGCCCATTCCGCGAACACGGTGGGGCCGGGCTCGAACTCGCGCGGCTGCCAGTCGGCGGTCAGCTGGTCTTCGTCGGCGTAGTACTCGATCAGGCCGCCGGCCGGGTTCTTGAAGTACCAGAAGTAAGCCGACGAGATGGGGTGGCGGCCCGGGCCCAGCTGGGTGTCCCAGCCGCAGCGCGAGAAGTGCAGGCCGCCGCCGAACACCTCGTGGATGTCGCGCACCGCAAAGGCCACGTGGTTGAGCCCGCGCTTGCGCGAAGGCAGCTGCAGCAGGAACAGGTCGTGGTGGCCGCCCTCCGGCGCGCAGCGCAGGAAGGCGCCACGGCCCGGGTAGCTGTCGGAAGCGACGAAGCCCAGCTTGTCGCGGTAGAAGGCGCTGGTGGTGGGCACGTCGCTGGCGAAGAACACCACATGGCCCACCTCGATGGGCGTGGCCCGCTCATAGATGGGGCTGGCGCGGTTGATGCGCAGCTTGTCGTTCCAGGTGTTGCTGGGGCCGCAGTCCACTTGCACCGCATGCTTGCGGCTGCGCTGCAGGCGCAGCGCCAGGCCGTTGGGGTCGGTGCAGCCGATGCGGCGCCCGCCTTCCACCTCGCCATCCACGAAGCCGGGCTGGTCGGCGATGGCGGCGGCATAGCGGTCCAGGTCGGCATCGCTTTGCACGCCCCACACCACTTCCACCAGCGTGTTGCCTTCTTCGGTGCCGGCGGGCAGGCCGGGCAGGCCCAGCCGGGCCACCACCACGCGGCAGCCGTTCAGGCACTCGAACACCAGCTGGTCGTTCGACTCGGCCGTCAGCGTCAGCCCCCAGTCGATGAAGAAGCGCTTGCTGGTGGGCAGGTCGTCTGCCGCGTAGGTGATCTGGTCGATGCCAAGCACGCTCATTGCAATTTCCTTGTATTCCCAAGCGGCCACCGCGGATCCGGCTTTGCCGGGCCGCCAGTGGCGCCCCCTGGAGGGGGTGCGCCGAAGGCGCTGCGGGGGTGGTCCATCAATCTGCCCAACGCAGCGGTTGTTCGTTCGTGCCCCAGTACAGGCTCTTCTGCTCCATGTACTGGAAGATGCCTTCGCGGCCCTTCTCGCGGCCCAGGCCGCTGTCGCGCCAGCCGCCGAAGGGCGTGGAGATGCTGAATTGCTTGTAGGTGTTGATCCACACCGTGCCCGCCTGCACCGCGCGCCCCAGGCGCCAGGCGCGCTTGAAGTCGCGGCTCCACACGCCGGCCGCCAAGGCATAGAGGCTGTCGTTGGCCTGTGCGATCAAGTCGGCTTCGGACTCAAAAGGCATCGCCACCAGCACCGGGCCGAAGATCTCTTCCTGCGCGGTGCGGGCGCGGTTGTCCAACCCCTCCAGGATGGTGGGCGTGTAGAAGTAGCCCGACTCCATCGCCTGGCCGTGCGGCCGCACGCCGCCGGTGCGGATGCGCCCGCCTTCGCTCACGCCCAGCGCCACATAGCGCTCGATGCCTTCACGGTGGCGCGCGGTGATCAGCGGGCCCATCTGGGTGCGCTCGTCGGCCGGGTCGCCCACGCGCAGCGCGGCGGCGCGCTCGGTCAGCCGCGTCAAGAATTCGTCGTAGATGCTGCGCGCCACGAAAAGCCGCGAGCCGGCGATGCACGACTCACCCGAGCTGCTGAAGATGCCGTACAGCACGCCATTGACCGCATGGTCCAGGTCGGCGTCTTCCAGCACCATGGTGGGCGACTTGCCACCCAGCTCCAGCGACACCGGCATCATCTTGTCGGCCGCGATGTGCGCGATGTGCTTGCCGGTGGTGGTACCGCCGGTGAAGGACACGCGCTTGACCAGCGGGTGCTGGGTGATGGCATCGCCGATCACCGAGCCCTTGCCCGGCAGCACGCTGACGATGCCGCGCGGCACGCCGGCTTCTTCGCACAGGCGGGCCAGCTCCAGCGCCATCAGCGGCGTGACCTCGGCCGGCTTGAGCACCACCGCATTGCCCGCGGCCAGCGCGGGCGCCAGCTTCTGCGCCTCGCTGGCAATCGGCGAGTTCCACGGCGTGATGGCGGCCACCACGCCCATGGGCTCATGCACGCTCATGGTGACGAACGGCCCGCGCGAAGGCGTGATGGTTTCTTCCAGCGTTTCACAGGCCGCGGCAAAGAACTGGAAGGTGCCTGCGGCGCTGGCCACCAGCGCGCGTGTTTCGCTGATCGGCTTGCCGTTGTCCAGCCGCTGCTGCTGGGCCAGTCGCTCGGCGTTCTCGCGGATCAGCTGCGCCACGCGGTAGAGCACCGAAGCCCGCTCATGCGGCAGCTTCTGCGCCCAGCCGCCGGTCAGGAAGGCGCGGTGGGCGCCGGCAATCGCCTCTTCCACATCGGCCAGGCTGGCCGCGCGCAGGCGGGCGATGGGCTCGCCGGTGGCGGGGTACAGGCTTTCGTACTCCTCGCCACCGCCCAGCCGCCATTCGCCGGCCACGTTGATCTTCAGCAGTTCCAGTTGCGCCATCACGTCTCTCGCAGTCGGTTCACACGCTCAGCGGCAGCAGGTGCTGGCGCACGGCCCGCACCGCGCTGTACACCGTCAGCGCCGAGGTCTTGGGGTTGGCCGCCAGCGGCCGGTTGCGCATGGTCAGCTCGAAGCGACCGAAGGCGCCTTCGGCTTCCACCTGGTGCACGTTTTCGCTGACGCCGGGGTCGGCGATCAACCGCACCGTGGTGCGGTCCAGACCCAGGCCGGCCAGCGACACGGTGGCGGCCACGTTGGCGTTCTTGGGGTACAGCTGCGCGGCTTGGCGGGCGCTGCCTTCGAAGATCACGGTGGGCTCGGTCAGCGCGTCCAGCTCTCGGCCCTCTTCGGCCGGCGTGCCCTGCCAGGCGCGCGGCGGCTTGCGGCCCGTGTAGCGCACCTGTTCCAGCCCACCGATGCGTGCAGCCGCCAGCGCATCGATGGCGCCGATGGCCCCGGCGATCAGCTGCACCTGGGCGCCGCCTTCACGCGCGGCCTGCTCCAGCGCCTCGGCCAGGCCGGGCGCCGACAAGGCGCCGACCGAGGCCACGATGCAGCGCACGCCGCGGCGCAGCGCGGGCAGCACATGCGCTTCGATGGCCGCATGACCGGCGGCTTCCAGCACCAGGTCGATGCCGGCTTCGGGCACCGCTTCGGCCACCACCGCGCCGGGCGCCAGCTGAGCGGCCACCGCGCGGGCACCGGCCAGCGAAGGCCCAGGCCCCACGATGGCGGCCACCTGCAGGCCGGCGTCGGCCCGCAGCAGTTCGAGCACCGCGGTGCCGATGGCGCCGCAGCCGACGAGGGCAAGCTTCAACGCAGCCATCGCCCGTCAGGCCTTGCCCAGTGCAGGAATCTGCTGCACGGTGTTGGTCGGCGGGCCGGCGAAGGCGCTCTTGAAGGCGCCGATGCTCAGCATGTCGATCTCCAGCAGGAAGGGGCCTTGCCGGTCCACCGCCTGCGCCAGCAGCGCGGGCAGCTGGGCCAGGTCGCTGCACTTGGCATGCGGCAGCGCCAGCGAGGCGCACAGCTGCGCATAGTCGGGCGTGTGCAGGTCCACATAGCAGCGGCGGCCGCCGTACTGCGCGTCCTGGATGTTCTTGATGACGCCATAGCCCTGGTCGTTCATCAGCACCACCACCAGGTTGCAACGCTCCTGCACCATGGTGGCCAGCTCACCCAGGTTGAGGATGAAGCCGCCATCGCCGGCCAGGCAGAAGGTCTTGCGGCCCGAGCCGGTGGCCTCGGCCCCGATGGCCGCGCCGATGGCCATGGGCATGCCCTGGCCGATGCCGCCGCCGGTGGCATGCACGCCCGCGGTGGGCTCGAAGATGCGCAGCTCGCGGTTGCCCCAGGTGCTGTTGGACACGGTCACGTCGCGCACCCAGTTGAACTGGCGGCCGGCGATCTTCTGCAGCTCATTCACCAAGGTGGCGTAGGGCCCCAGGCCGTCGTGCAGCGTGGCGACCACCTGCTGGTGCACCGCCTTCAGGTCGCTCAGCAAGGCGGCGTCGGCACGCCAGCCGCGGGCTTCCAGCCGGTCGGCCAGGCCTTGCAGCGCCAGCGCGCTGTCGCCGCACACGAAGGCGTCGGTGGCATAGCAGCGGCCTTCGGCGGCCGGGTCGGCATCCACCCGCAGCAGCGGGCGCGGCAGCTTGAGTTCGTACTTCAGCGTCTCGTTGCCACGCAGGCGCGAGCCCACCACCAGCATCGCGTCGCAGCTTTGATAGAAGGCTTCCACCGGCTTGTGGATGTTGTAGGCGCCCAGCGAGCCGGCATCGTCCTCGGCCACGATGCCGCGGCCCTGCACGCTGGTGACCACACCAAAGCCCAGCGCCTGCAAGCGCTTGACGGCCGCGCCGGCATGGCGGGCACCACCACCCAGCCACAGCAGCGGGCGGCGGGCGGCAGCCAGGCGGTCGGCCAGGGCGTCCAGCGCCGCGGCGCTGGGCACCGGTGCGGCCACCGGCAGCGGGCTCAGGTCGGCCGGCATCGGGATCACGGCGGACTGGATGTCGATCGGGATCTCCAGGCTCACCGGGCCGGTGGGCGCGGTCAGCGCGCATTGCACCGCCTGCTTCAGCGTGCCCAGCGCGGTCTCGACGCTGCGCACGCGGAAGGCGGCCTTGGACACGGCCTTGAGCATGGTCAGCTGGTCGGGCGCTTCATGGATGTACGACATGCCCTTGTCCAGGTAGGGCGTCTCGATCTGGCCGGTGATGTGCAGCAGCGGCGAGCCCGCGGTCAAGGCTTCCACCAGGCTGCCGGCGATGTTGCCGGCCGCCGGCCCGGTGCTGGTGAGGCACACGCCCAGGCTGCCGGTAGACCGCGCATAGGCATCAGCCATGTTGCCCGCGCCCGCCTCGCCGCGCGCGGGCACGAAGCGCACCGCACCGCGCTGGGCGAAGGCGTCCAGGATGGGCATGTTGTGGATGGAGATGACGCCGAAGGCGGTCTTGACGCCGCACTGTTCCAGGAAGGCGGCGACGACGGCGCCGACGGTCACGGGGGTGTTGGTCTCAGGCATGGCGCGAATGGCCTCCGGAAATGTCGATGTGGCCGCCAGTGGTGTACGAAGCCAGCGGTGAGGCCAGGAAGATGATGGCGCGGGCCGCCTCGATGGGCTGGCCCAGCCGGCCCAGCGGAATGTGCTTGGTCTTGGCGAGCTGGGCGCTCCAGGTGGCCCAGTCCTGGCCCTTGTCTTCGCGCGCGTCGAAGCGGCGGCGCCATTGGCCCGACTCCACAAGGCCGATGAGGATGCCGTTGACCCGCACGCCTTGCGGCGCGAATTCGGTGGCCATCGACCGCACCAGATTCAACAGGCCCGCGCGCGCGGCCGAGGTGGCCACCATGTGCGGCTCGGGCTGGCGGGCCAGCAGCGAATTGGCGCAGGTCACCGATGCATCGCCCCACACCTGGCGCTGCTGCACCAGCTGCGGCAAAAAGGCCCGGGTGGGATGGATGACCGAGAAGAACTTGAGGTGCAGCTCCTGCGTCCAGGCTTCGTCGGGCGTGTCGGCGAAGGTGGACACGCGGCCCTGCCCGGCGTTGTTGATCAGCATGGCCGCCGGGCCCAGCGCGGCCTGGCTGGCCTCGGCAAAGGCCTGCACGGCAGCCTTGTCCAGCACGTCGCAGGTTTGTGCATGCAGCCGGGCCTGCGGGTGGCGCTCGCGCAGGCCGGCCACGGCCGCATCCAGCCGCTGGGCATCACGGCCGCACACGGCCACGGCCGCGCCGCAGGACAGCAGCAGGTCGGCGGTGGCCAGGCCGATGCCGGACGACCCGCCGGTGACCACGGCCACGCGGCCGGCCAGCGCATCGGGGGCGAAGAAGGTGTTGTTCATGGCGTGCATCAAGTGGGCTTGCCGCCACGCAGCGGCACCACGTTGCGGCTGGCGGAGGCGGGCGCGTAGTTCAGCAGCGCCGACAGCTCCTGCGCCGCCTCGCGCACGCGGCGCACCATGTCTTCCATGCGGCCACTGTCGATGTGGGCCGAGGTGATGGTGGCGCCCAGTGCGGCCACCACGCGGCCGCTGTGGTCGCGCACCGGGGCCGCGATGGTGGAGATGTTGGATTCGAAGAAGCCTTCGCCCTGCACATGGCCACGCTCGCGGTCGGCCTGCACCAGGTTGAACAGCTCGATCACCGTGCGCGGCGTGCTGGGCGAAAAGATCTCCAGCCGGTCTTCCGGGTACATGGCCCGCAGCTCGGGCAGGGTCAGGTCTTCCAGCAGCACGCGGCCCAGCACGGTGGCGTGGGCGGGCAGCCGGGTGCCCACCGTCACCGAACTGGCAAACGGCGTGGGCGTGGTGACCTTGGCCACGTAGACGATGGACCGGCCATCGCGCACGACCAGGTTGCAGGGGTAGCCGATGGCTTCGCTCAGGCGGTTGAGGATGGGCAGGCCCAGCTCGGTGAGTTCCAGCGAAGCCAGGTACTCGAAGCCCAGGCGCAGCACCGCCAGGCCCAGCCGGTATTCGCGGCCGCCTTCGGTCTTTTCGATGAAGCCCATGCTTTCC
Source organism: uncultured Aquincola sp. (assembly GCF_964001545.1). Taxonomy (NCBI): domain Bacteria; kingdom Pseudomonadati; phylum Pseudomonadota; class Betaproteobacteria; order Burkholderiales; family Sphaerotilaceae; genus Aquincola; species uncultured Aquincola sp. Next base: position 8,072 of record NZ_CAXFDV010000165.1, on the reverse strand, counting down.
AACGTGGCCAGCAGGCGGAACACGGTGGAGCGCGGCAGTCCGAAGCGGCGGGCCAGCTCGGGCGCGCCCAGCGTGCGGTTCTCGCGACTGAACTCGCCCAGGATGCGCAGGCCGCGCTCCAGCGCCGGCACGATGTAGCGGTCCTGGCCGTCGTCCGCCAGGTCGGCGTCGGGGGTGCTCATGGCAACAAGGTCTCCCTCTGGCGGCCGCTTATCGCGCGGCCTTGTCTAGACAGGTGGCCAGCAGCGCGGCCACGGCCGCAGGCTGCTCCACGTAGCTGGCATGCCCGGCCTGCGCGATGGGCTGCAGCGGCACGCCACAGGCCGCAGCCACCTCGGCGCAGGCCGCGGGCGGGGTGATCACATCCAGCGCTCCCACCGCCACCTGCACCGGCACGGCCGGCGGCAGGTAGGCCAGCAGGTCGTCGCCGCACAGCAGGGCCACCGCCTGGCGGTAGCCGTGCTCGTTCAGGCGCGCCATGTTCCAGCGCACGCGCAGTCGAGCGGCCTCGCTGGCATGGGCCGACAGCAGGCGGCTGCTGCGCAGCCGTGCCGTGCCCTCGATGCCCAGCTCGGCCAGCGTGGCCAGCCGTTCGGCCTGCACCTGCGCGCCTTGCGCCGCGCGGTCGGGCGCGCCATAACCACGCGCCGGGCTGATGAGCAGCAGCTGCACGATTCGGCCGGCCAGCGGGCCGCCCGGTTGCGCCGCTGCGGCAGCGGTGAGCGCGCCCAGCGAATGGCCCACCAGCACGCAGCGCTCGATGCGCAGCGCGTCCAGCAACTCGGCCAGGCGCTGTGCGTAGTCGGTCGCCCGGGGCTCGGCCATCGGCAGCGGCGTGGAATCGCCGTAGCCCGGCGCGTCCCACGCAATCAACTCGGCGCGCGGCGCGATCAAGGGCGCCACCTCCACCCACGAGGCCGAGCCCGAGCCGATGCCGTGCAGGCACACCACCGGCAGGCCCTGCCCCATGCGCCGCACCGCCACCACGCGGCCGCCGCCTACGGCGATGCGCTGCACGCCGAAGCGGGCGTCCAGGTCGGCGAGGTCGGCGGCGGGCAGTTGCAGGTCCGGGCTCATGGCGGGGCTCAGGCGGTCTTCGGGAGGTCCCGCTTGATTTTTGCGAGGGGGTGATCGGGCGGGTAGGTCGGCGTGATCGGCTTCTTGGCGCCCAGCATCACGCACATCAGCGCGTCTTCTTCGCCAATGTTGATCTCTTCGCGGTACACGCCGGGCGGCACCGAGATCAGGTCGCGTTCGCCCAGGATGGCCTCGAAGCGCTCACCGTCCTTCTCGAGCACCACCTTGATCTTGCCGCGCAGCACGAAGAACACTTCCTCCACGTCCACATGCAGGTGCGACGGGCCGATGTGGCCGGCCGGGATCAGCATGGTGGAAAAGGTGAAGTGCTCGTTCTGCACGGTGTTGTTGTCGGCCGAAACGCCGGTGCCGCCAGTGCCCAGGTAGCGCATCTGCGCGCGGCGGTACTTGGGGTCGTAGTCGGCCTGGAACTTCAGCGCATCCCAGTCATAGCGCCGCGTCTGGAAGCGGGCGATGCGGGTGTTCATCCAGTCGTCGAAGCTGGCGCCCTCGGGGCGGTCCCAGCTCTTCTTCTCTTCAGGCAGGTCGGTCATGGTTTCTCCTCAATGCATCACGAAGCCGCCATTGACGGGCAGCAACTGGCCGGTGACGAAGCGCGCCAGCCCCGACAGCGCGAACAGCACCGGGCCGCACACGTCGGCGGCCTGCTGCTCGCGCGGGATGGCGCGGCCTTCCAGGTACTTCTCGTGCCGGGCCTTGGGCACGTATTCGGTGGCTTCCACCAGCGTCAGGCCGGGCGCGACGGCATTGACGGTGATGCCGTCGGCGCCCCACTCACGCGCCAGCGAATGGGTCATCGCGATGACGGCACCCTTGCTGGCCACGTAGGCCAGCAGCTTGGGCGCGCCCCACAGTGCGGTGTCAGAAGCCAGGTTGACGATGGCGCCCTGCCCGCTGGCCTTGAGCGCCGCATGGCAGGCCCGGCTCATCAGCCAGGTGCCGCGCACGTTGACGTCCATCACCCGGTCCCACATGTCGACTTCCAGCTCATGCGGGTCGCGACCGCCGGAGTGGGTGATGGCCGCGTTGTTCACCAGACCGTCCAGCCCGCCCAGCGCGGCCACCGCGGCGGCGGCGCAGGCGGTGATGGACGCGGGGTCGCTCAGGTCGGCCACCACGGCGTGCACGTCGGCGCCGGCTTCGCGCAGCGCCTTCACTTCCGCGTGCAGCAGGTCGGCCAGGATGTCGGCGGCCACCACGCGGGCGCCGGCCTTCAGCAGACATTTGACGAAGGCCAGCCCCAGGCCGCGTGCGGCGCCGGTGACCAGCACGCGGCGGCCCGCCAGCAGTTGCGGCGGCACCTGGGCCAGCAGCGTGTCCAGCGCCTGGGTGTCGGGGGTTCCGGTGACGGTGCTCATGGCAGGCTCTTCAAACGGTGGTGACGTTGGCACGCGGGATGTAGTGCAGCAGCCGTCGCTCGGCCCACACCACGCCGGCATACGCCAGGATGCCGATGAGCGTGAGCGCGACGATGGCCACGAACACACCGGCGGTGTTGCCCTGCCCTTCCGCGTCCACCAGCAGGTAGCCCAGGCCCAGGTTGCCGCCCACCAGCTCACCCACGGTGACGCCGATGACCGCCAGCGTGGCTGCGATGCGCAGGCCGCTGAAGAGGGCCGGCATGGCCGACGGAAACTCCACCAGCCGGAAGATCTGCAGCCGGCCGGCATTGAGCGTGCGCACCAGGTTCACCATGTCGGGGTCGACCGTGCGCACGGCCGACAGCACGTTGATCATCACCGGGAAGAAGACGATGAGCACCGCCACCAAAATCTTGGGGTAGACGGTGTAGCCCAGCCACATGACGAACAGCGGCGCAAAGGCCACCTTGGGCGCGATCTGCAGCGCCAGGATGTAGGGCGACAGGATGGCCTCGGTGCGCGGCGACAGGCCCAGCGCCACGCCGAACATCACGCCCAGCAGCGAGCCCAGCGCAAAGCCCACCACCACCTCCAGCGCGGTGATGGAGAAGTGCTTGATCAGCTCGCTGCCCGACCACATGCGGCCGGCTTCTTCCACCACGCGGGTGAACTTGGGCAGCACGAACTCGGGCATGCCCAGCGCGCCGGGCGCCCATTGCCAGGCCGCCAGAAACACCAGCAGCACGGCCAGGCTGCCCAGCGGCGTCGAGAGGTTGGATCGCATCGGGGCCGGTCCTTCAGCGGGCGACGCCGGTGAACTGGTTGGTGTACAGGTCGGCCAGCGGCTGCGCCTTGGCGACGATGCCTTCGTCCACGTAGAACTTCTGCACCGCGTCCAGCCGCTTCTCGTCCATCTGGCCCAGCACCTTCTGGTTGGCGTAGACGTACTGGTTGTACAGGTTGAACACGCGCTCGATGCTGGCTTCCTTGCCGGCGTAGGCGGGCACCGCCTTCACGTAGGTGGCGGCCGCGGCCTTGGGGTCCTTCATGATGTCCTGCATGCCGCGCAGCGTGGCGCGCACCAGGCGCTTGATCAGCTCGGGGTTCTTCTTGATGACCTCGTCCGACGCCAGGATGGCCTGCGCCATGCTCTGGAACAGCTGCTCGCGCGGCAGCAGCTTGACCTTCAAGCCGGCGTCTTCGGCGTTGACCACCCAGTCGGGCACGCCGGCCATGGCCTCTGCCTTCTTGCCGGCGAACAGCTGCCACACGCCGGTGGGGCCGGCGGCCTGGGCCTGCACGTCGCTCTTGTTCAGGCCCGCCTTGCGCAGCGAGCCCAGCAGCGCGTAGTAGGTGGTGTCGGTGTAGGCCATGACGGTCATCGTCTTGCCCTTCAGGTCCTTGACCGACTCGATGCCGCTGCCTTCGTAGGTGCTGAGCATGGTCAGCGAGCCGGCGCCCAGCACGGCCACCGCCTTCACCGGCACGCCGTTGGCACGCACGATGATGGGCGTGTCGCCGATGGCGCCGCCGATGACGGCATTGCCGGCACCGATCTGCTTGGCCACGTCGACGCCGCCGCGGGCGGTGACGAAGGTGACCTTGATGTTCTCGTCGGCGTAGTAGCCGTTCTGCTGCGCCAGCATCCACGGCGCGAAGGCCGGCGAATTGGGCGGCGCGGGCAGCAGGTAGGTGACTTCTTCGGGCGCGGCCTGCACGGTGGCGGGCAGCAAGGCGCCCCCGCCCAGGGCGGCGGTGGCCAGCGCGGCCAGCAGCGGGCGGCGCAGGGCGGTGGTGAGGAAGCGGGTCATGGAGATTCCTTGCGTGGGTGTCAGTGCAGGGCTTCCTGCTTGCCGACCTTGAGCAGCTCCATCAGCCGGCCTTGCAGCGGGCCGATGGCGGGGAGCTTGCGGCGCTCCAGCGGGTTGTCGCGCAGGGGCAGGTCGACGACGATCTCTTCGATGATGGTGCCGGGCCGCTCGCTCATCACCAGCACCCGGTCGGACAGCGCGATGGCCTCGATCAGGTCGTGGGTGATGAAGAGGGCCGTCTTCTTCTGCTCGTACAGCGTCTTGGCCAGGTCCTGCTGCAGCACCATCTTGGTCTGCGCATCCAGCGCGCTGAAGGGCTCGTCCAGCAGCAGCACCTGGGGGTCGACCGCCAGCGTGCGCGCCAGGGCCGCGCGCTGACGCATGCCACCCGACAGCTGGTAGGGGTAGTGGTCGCCGAAGCCGGCCAGGTGGCACTTGGCCAGCAGCGCGTCGGCCGTCTCGCGGCGGCGCGCGCGATCGACGCCGTCGATCTCCATGCCCAGCTCCACGTTCTGGCGGATGGTGCGCCAGGGCATAAGCAGGTCCTTCTGCAGCATGAAGGCCACCTGCCGCACCGGGCCGGTGACCTTCTGGCCGGCCACCCGCACCTCGCCCTCGGAAGGCAGGTACAGGCCCGAGCCCATGTTGAGCAGCGTGCTCTTGCCGCAGCCCGAAGGTCCGATGATGGAGACCACCTCGCCGCTGCGGATCGCCAGGCTCAGGTTGCTGACGGCGTTGGCGGGGTTCGGGTTGCGCCGGGTCGGAAACCGCTTGGCGACGCCGACAAACTCGATCTCATTCATCCGGTGACCTGTTTGATTCGCTAATAAAACAGCGATTCATTGATGAAACTACCACTACCTTAGTCGATGCAGCGCCGGGGGCCACCCGGGTTTACCCGGGTGCCGCCGCTGGCGTCAGAAGTTGTGGCGGATGCCGACAGCCGTGGTGGCCGCGCGGTCCTGGCCTTGCAGCTTGTCGAACATCACCACCGCGTACACGTCGGTGCGCTTGGACAGGTTGTGGTCGTAGGCCACGGTGGTGAACGAGCGCTTGCTGTCGCGCGAGCCGGTGGTCTTGGCTTCGCCGTACGAGGCCAGCAGCTTGCCGGTGGCCGTGACGGGCACCGACACGCCGGCCTGCAGCGTGCGGTCGCGGGTGTCGTAGCCGGCGGCGCGTGCGGCGCCGACGAAGGTCTCGCCTTCCTTGATCCGGCCGACCTGGCCGAAGGCCTTCACCGGGCCGAAGTCGTACGAAGCACCCAGCTGCCAGGCGGTTTCGTCGCCACGGCTGAAGGCCGTCTGCACCCGTTGCGCGGCCAGGCCCACGGCCAGCGGGCCGTCGGCGTACTGCAGGTTGCCGCCGACGTTGGGGCCTTCGCCTGCGCCTTCACCGGCCGACACCAGCAGGTTGCCGGTGAAGCCGCCGAACTTGGGCGTGCCGTAGCCCACCGCGTTGTTCCAGCCGCTGTCGCCCGACAGCTTGCCGATGCCGCCCTGGTAGATGGTGCGGATGGCCGGCGAGAAGCCGAAGGAATCGAGGAAGGGGTTGTACGACAGCGTGTTGATGAACAGCGGCGTGCCGATGCGGCCCAGGCGGATGAAGCCGAAGTCGCCGCGGATGCCGACGTTGGCGTTGCGCGACCAGAACGAGTCGCCGGCAAAGCGGCCGGCCTCGCCGGTGTCCATGCGCATGAAGTGCTCCAGCGTGACGATGGCCTGCAGGCCGCCGCCCAGGTCTTCCGTGGCACGGAAGCCCAGGAAGCTGGTGGCCATGCGGCCCGACGCCACCTGCTCGGTGCGCTTGCCGCCGCTTTCCTTGAAGCTGCCGACGCTGACGTCGGCGATGCCGTAGATCTGCACCGACTGCGCCTGCGCAGCGCCCAGGCTGCAAAGGGAGGCGGCCGCCAGCGACACGGCGCGAGCGAGGCGGGGGAAAGCGAACTGCATGCGAACTGCTCCTGCAATGGATGATCGACCGATGGGGCGACACGCCAATAGGCGTTTCATAGATGAACAATAGATCAATCTATGAAACGTCAGTTTGCACGGAGCGTGCCAAGCGCTGAATGGGGGTTTGTGCGGTGGAACGGCGGGCGCAGCGCCTTCATCGGGTGCATGCGTGCACCGGCGCGGCGGAAGGTGAACCAAGGGTGTGCGGCGGACTGGCGCACGGCATGGCCGCGCGCCGGTGCAGGCTGATCAGCCTTCGCGGTAGGCGGCGAACAGGTCGCGCAGCGGCGGCGCGGCCGGGGCCTGCTGCGGCCCGGTGACCGACTGCTCGATCTCGCGCAGGTGGCGGCGCATCTCGGCCGCCGCGGAGGCGCCGCTGCCGGCGCGCAGCACCGCGATCAGCTCCTGGTGGCGGTGGGCCACGCAGGCCGGGCGGCCGGGCCGCTGGTACAGCGCCAGCAGCAGCGAGGTGGTGGGCAGCAGTTCGTCGAGCATGCGCACGAAGAGCGGATTGCCGGCCAGCCGGGCCAGCTCACGGTGGAACTCGCCGGAATGGCGGATGGCCGCCGAGCGATCGCCGCGGGCGTAGGCCGCCGTCTCGGCCTCGACCACCGCAGCCAGCCGCTCCAGCGCGGCGGGCGCCAACTGGCCCGCCAGGCGGCGCGCCACCTCGCACTCCACCACGCGGCGGGCATCGAACACATGCGCGGCCTCTGACGGCCCGGGCTGCGGCACGGTGGCGCCGCGGTGGTGCTGCAGCTCCACCACGCGGTCTTGCGCCAGCCGGTGCAGCGCCTGGCGCACCACGGTGCGGCTGACCGCGAAGGAATCGGCCAGCTCTTCTTCGCGCAGCCGGGTGCCCGGCGCCAGCCGGTGCTCCAGGATGGCGCCGTAGATGGCGTCGTAGATGCGCTGGGTGGACGGCGCAGCGTGGGGAGCGTCGGGGGCCGCAACTGCCTCGGCCGGCCGCGTCATGCGCGGCGGCGCTTTTGCCACAGCAGCACCACGGTCAGCGTCACCGCCATCACCGCGAACGACACCACCGTGGTGACGGTGCCCAGCGCATAGATCACCGGCGTGGTGACGGTGGTGGTCAGCCCCTGCAGCTCCAGCGGCAAGGTGTTGAGGTCGCCCATCGCCTGCGAGCTGCGGGCGATCTCGTCCCAGCTGAGGGTGAAGCCGAACATCCCCACGCCCACCAGGCTGGGCCCGATCAGCGGCAGCACCACATGCACGAAGCGCTGCCACGGCGTGGCGCCCAGGTCGCGCGCCGCTTCTTCGTAGGCCGGGTTGAAGCGGTTGAAGATGGCGAACATGATGAGCAGGCCGAACGGCAGCGTCCAGGTGAGCTGCGCGCCCAGGCCCGAGGTGAACATGCCCAGCGCGGTGGCATAGGTTTCCAGCAGGCTGGGCGCCCAGGCTTCCAGCAGCTGCTTGATGCCGCCGTCCAGCAGCCGGAACAGCAGCCCGATGCCCAGCGACACGATGATGGACGGCATGATCAGGCTGGCCACCACCGCATAGAACAGCGGCGTGCCGCCCGGCAGCTTCTTGCGGTAGGCCAGGCCCGCCAGCAGCGACAGCGCCACCGTCAGCACCATCACCACCGCGCCCAGCAACAGCGAGCGGCGGAAGGCGGCGCTGATGTCGATGACGCCGATGCCTTCCCACAGCGTATGGAACCAGTGCAGCGACCAGCCCCGCATCGGAAAGGTGAGGCCGCCTTCGGGGCCCTGGAAGCTGAGCACGAAGATGGCCAGCATCGGCCCGTATAGGAACAGCACGAACAGCACGAACAGGATGGCCAGCGGCCAGAAGCCGGGCGCGCGTCGTTCTCGTTGAGCGGCCAT
>NZ_CAXFDV010000164.1:0-9760 GCF_964001545.1 uncultured Aquincola sp. | reverse complement strand
CCGTTTCAGGCACATCCGGGTGAAGTACCCCTGGCGCCATGTGCTCAGCGGCAATGTCTCGCGCGTGACCGAGCTGCAAAGCCACCAGGGCAATGCGGAGGCGGAGAGCGTGGGGCAATGGGAAATGAGCACCTACGCGCAAGTGAACCGTCTGCGGGGCGTGCCTGAAACGGCGTTCTTCTGGTTTCACGACCGTCAGGGCCAGCGCCACTACTTGTGGGTCACGTTTTCACTGCACGAGCGCGCGGTGAGCGAGGCCGACCTGAGCGAGGTGCGTGCCGCGTTCGAAGAAGTGTTCCCCGGCCGCACCCTGGAGGACAACGACTGGTTGCCGGGTGATCAGGACATGGCGCAGGTCGAAGTGCACGTGCCCGACGACTTCCGGCGCTTCAGCGCATTCCTGGTCAAGGACGATCGGCGTTTGCCGCTGCCGGTGGGCCGGGTCCAGCACTTCAAGCTCGAGCCGTTCACCCATTGGGCCGGCCAGACTTCGGATGAAGTCACGCCCGAGATGCGCAAGCTGTTCCAGATGGGGCCGCCTGTCTGAGGCTGTACGGGCCAGCGCTCGAAGCTGGCCCCCTGGCATCGCCTTCAGGACAACGCCTTCAGAGCCAGCTTGATGCCTTCGCTCACGCCCACATCCGCCGGCAGCTTCTTCAGCGCAGCCGCGGCTTCGCGTTCGTTGTAGCCCAGGGCCACCAGGGCCTGCTGGATGTCGGCCTGGGCGTCGCTGACCGGGGCCTCGCTGGGCAGCGCCAGGTCGGGGCCCAGCTTGCCCTTGAGTTCCAGCAGCAGCCGCTCGGCCGTCTTTTTGCCGATGCCGGGCACCTTCACCAGCCGGCCGGCCTGCTGCTGGCTCACGGCCTGCGCCAGCTCGGCCACCGACAGGCCCGACAGGATGGACAGCGCGGTGCGCGGCCCCACGCCGCTGATCTTGACCAGCTGGCGGAAGGTGGCGCGTTCTTCGGCGGTGAGAAAGCCGAACAGGATCTGCGCGTCTTCGCGCACCACGAAGTGGGTCAGCAGGCTGACCTGCCCGCCCAGGGCCGGCAGGTTGAAGAACGTGCTCATCGGCACGTCCACCTCATAGCCCACGCCGTGCACATCCACCAGCACCTGCGGTGGCGTCTTTTCGGCGATGACGCCGGTGAGTCGTCCAATCATGGCCGGATTATCCCGGCCCGAAGGTCATGATCTGCGGAACAGGCCCAGCCGTTGCGCTTCCAATGCAGCTTCCGCGCGCGAGCTGACGTTCAGCTTGCGGTAGATCTGCTTGACGTAGTCGGCGATGGTGTGGCGCGACAGGTTCAGCTGCACGCCGATCTCGGGCAGCGTGAAGCCCTTGGCCACACGCAGCAGCACCTCGGTCTCGCGCTCGGTCAGCGACACATGCGGCATCAGGTCGGCCTGCGGCTTGGCCTGCTGCGCGAAGTGCGAGATCACGCGGCGCGCGATCGACGGCGACAGCGGCGGCTCGCCCTGGCTGATGCGCTGCAGCTGCTCGGTGATCAGCTCGCGCGGCTGCTCCTTCAGGATGTAGCCATAGGCGCCGGCCTGCAGCGCCGGGAACAGGTGCTCGTCGTCGTCGTGGATGGTGACCACCACCGACTGCGCATCGGGCTGCAGCTCGCGCAGCTTCTCCACCACGTCGCGGCCCGAGCCGTCGGGCAGTCCCAGGTCGATCAGCGCCAGGTCGAACTGCACCGCCTGCACCAGCGCGATCGCGTCGTGCACACGCGCGCTTTCGGAGATTTGCGCGGTGGGAAACACCTGCATCACCAACGCCTTGAGCCAGGCGCGGATCTCCGGCAGGTCTTCGAGCAGCAGGATCGTCTTCATGGCGGGGCCTTGGGGGGAAAGAACGGTTATCGAAACCTGGGCCTAGGAACTTGAGCTGTGCGGCTCCAGCGGCAAGGTCAAACGGATGACAGTGCCATAACCCGGGCCGGATTCCACCAGGCATTGGCCCTGCAGTTGTTTGGCGCGGTGTTTCATGCTCGACATGCCGTGTCCGCGGTCGAGTCGGCCGTCCAGTTCCAGCGGAATGCCCTTGCCGTTGTCCTGGATGACGAACTGGAAGTCGCCTTCGGCGATGGTGCACCTCACCTTGCACTGGCTGGCGCCGCTGTGCTTGATGATGTTGCTCACCGCCTCGCGCAGGATGCGCGTGGTCTGCACATAGGCGCGGGCCGACAGCATCTGCGGCACGTCGTCGGTGGGCGAGGTCCATTCGCCCTCCATGCCGGCCTGGCCCAGGCGAGAGACCACCTCGGCCCGCCAGTCGCCCAGCGCATCGATCAGCCGCACCGCCTTGCCGGTGAGGCCGCGCACCGACAGCCGCATTTCTTCCAGCGCCTCGCGCGCCAGGGTGCTGATGCGCTGGTCGTCGCTGGTGTGAACGATGGTCAGCAGCTTGGCGCCCAGGTCGTCGTGCAGGTCGGCGGCGATGCGCTTGCGCTCGCGCTCGGTCACCTGCTCCACCCGCAGCTCGGCCAGCTGGGTGAAGTTGCGTTCGATCTCGGCGGTGGCTTCCTTGACCTTCTGCGCCAGCGTCTCGCGGCCTTCTTCCGACACCTGCAGCGCACGGCCGTGCTGCGAGGTGAGCCGCAGCCCGGTGGCCACGAACACGATCGGGATGGCCATGTGCGACAGCAGCTGCCAGCCGGTGGCCAGCGGGCCGCGCTGCTGCGCGATCTCCAGGCCCGCCAGCACGGCAGCGCCCAGCAGCGCGCTGCCGGCGGCCAGCATGCGCTGGCGTCTGGTGTGCCAGGTGCTCCACAGCAGCCAGCCCACGGCCACCGCCACTTCCAGCAGCAGCACCGCGTACCAGAGCGTGGCCAGCGTGTGCAGCCGGTTGGCGCCGCCGATCAGCAGCGTGGCCGGCACCACCGCGCACTGCGCATACAGCGCCGCGCTGACGCTGGCCACCCGGGTGCCCGAGTAGCGCAGCACGAACTGCACCGCCGCCAGCGTGACCAGCGGCATGCACGAAACCACCAGCAGCTCGGCGTCGTAGTTGGGCAGCGGCATGTTGCGCCACCACAGCCGCGCCGTCACCAGCGCCCAGCCCAGCGACAGCGCGCCGAAGTAGGCCAGGTGCCGCTCGCGCTTGTTCATCACGCCCAGCGCCATCAGCATGCCGCCCAGCAGCGCCAGCGTGGCGCTGACGGCCTGCGGCAGCGAGACGTCGATCGCGTACTCGGTGGCATGGCGGCGCGCCATCTCGTCGTACGGCCCCACCTGCAGCGCCGACAGCCCGCCCGCCCTTTGCCACGAAGCCACCCGCTCCAGCGGATGGCCGGCCACCTTGATGTCGATCAGGTTGTCGCGGTCGCGCAGCAGCGTGGACGGCAGCGCCACCAGCTGCGGATGCTGGCAGTTGTGGGTGATGGGCTCGCGCATGCGGCCGGCCACGTGCAGCAGCTGGCCGTTGAGGTACACCTCGGCGTTGGAGCACACCCGCTCGATGAACAGGCCCAGCAGCGCGCCGCTGCCCTGCAGACCCGACGCGTCGAAGGCGGCGCGGTACCAGATGGGGCCCAGGTGGCGCGGGCGCGTCTCGGCCCAGTCGTCGGGCAGGCTCACCGGCCAGCTGGGGGTGGCGATGGGAAAGACCAGGCTGTCGCCTTCGGCGCTCAAGGCCTGGGTCAGGGTGATCGGCTTCAGGCCGCCCCCGGCGGCGGGCGCTTCGGGCACCGCCCGGGCGGCAGCCGCCAGCCACAGGCTGGCCACGAGCGCCAACAGCAGGACCCAGGCGAGCCGGAGGCCCGCCGACGACTTCATGACACAAAGGCGGACGTGGCGCATGGAGCGCGGATTGTGCAGGAGCCACCCCCCGAACCAGGGTCGGCCGCCGGACGCGACAATGTGAACAGTTCCTCGAAACCGCAGGTCCATCCACTTGATCCTCCGCCACGCCTTCATTCCGCCCGACAACCAGCGGCTCGCCAATCTGTGCGGCAACCTCGACGAGCACCTGCGTGCCATCGAGGCCGCCTTCGACGTGCGCATCGCCCGCCGCAACGAGTCGTTCCGCGTGGAAGGCGCCAAGGCCGCGGCTGAACGCGCGGTGCTGCTGCTGCAAAGCCTGTACGACCGGGCACGCCGTCCCATTCCGCCCGAGTTCTTCCAGCTGGCACTGGCCCAGGCCGCGCAGGACGCGGCGCCCGCCCGCAAGCGCGGCGCCCGCGCCGCCGAGGAAGAGCCCGCGCCCGGTGCCGGCGAGGTGGTGCTGCAGACCCGCCGCGCCGACCTGCAGGGCCGCACGCCCAACCAGCAGGTGTACCTGCGCAACATCCTGGACCACGACGTCACCTTCGGCATCGGCCCGGCCGGCACCGGCAAGACTTTCCTGGCCGTGGCCTGCGCGGTGGATGCGCTGGAGCGCAGCCAGGTGCAGCGCATCGTGCTCACCCGACCGGCGGTGGAAGCGGGCGAGCGCCTGGGCTTTCTGCCCGGCGACCTGACGCAGAAGGTGGACCCCTACCTGCGCCCGCTGTACGACGCGCTGTACGACCTCATGGGCTTCGACCGCGTGACCAAGGCTTTCGAGAAGGGCACGATCGAGATCGCGCCGCTGGCCTTCATGCGCGGTCGCACGCTCAACCATGCCTTCGTCATCCTGGACGAGGCGCAGAACACCACCAGCGAGCAGATGAAGATGTTCCTCACCCGCATCGGCTTCGGCGCCAAGGCGGTGGTGACGGGCGACGTCAGCCAGATCGATCTGCCCAAGGGCACGCTGAGCGGCCTGATCGAGGCCGAGCGGGTGCTGCGCCGGGTCAAGGGCATCGCCATCACCCGCTTCACCGCGGCCGACGTGGTGCGCCACCCGCTGGTGGCCCGCATCGTGGAAGCCTACGAGGCCGAAGGCGTGCGCAGCGGGGTGTGACGATGGCGGTGGAACTGAACCTGTCGCTGCAGCAGCCCGATGCGCGCCACCGCGTGCACCTGCCGCGCCACCGCGTGATGCGCTGGCTGCGCGCCGCGCTGGAGGGCCCGGCCGAGATCACGGTGCGCATCGTCGATGCCGAAGAAGGCCAGGCGCTGAACCGCGAGTACCGCCAGCGCGACTACGCCACCAACGTGCTCACCTTCGACTACCAGCATGAGCCGGTGGTGGTGGCCGACCTGGTGCTGTGCGCCCCGGTGGTGGAACGCGAAGCCGCCGAAATGGGCCTGCCGGTGGCCGACCACTACGCCCACCTGCTGGTGCATGGCGCCCTGCATGCGCAAGGCCACGACCACGAGGAAGACGACGAGGCCGAGGCGATGGAGTCGCGCGAACGCGAGATCCTCAGGGGCCTGGGGCTGCACGACCCGTATCCGGTGGGGTGACCGGGGGCCGGCGCGCCCCAGGGCTGCTCAGCGCTGCCTGATCAGCCGCGCTGCTTCCAGCGCGAAGTAGGTCAGCACGCCGTCGGCGCCGGCGCGCTTGAAGGCCAGCAGCGATTCCATCATTGCGGCCTGGCCGTCCAGCCAGCCGTTGTTGGCGGCGGCCTTGAGCATCGCGTATTCGCCGCTCACCTGGTAGGCGAAGGTGGGGATGCGGAACTGGTCCTTCACGCGGCGCACGATGTCCAGGTACGGCATGCCGGGCTTGACCATCACCATGTCGGCGCCTTCGGCGATGTCCAGCGCCACTTCGCGCAGGGCCTCGTCGCTGTTGCCGGGGTCCATCTGGTAGACCTGCTTGTTGCTCTTGCCCAGGTTGGCCTTGCTGCCCACCGCGTCGCGGAAGGGGCCGTAGAAGGCGCTGGCGTACTTGGCGCTGTAGGCCATGATGCGGGTGTGGATCAGCCGCTCGGCTTCCAGTGCGCCGCGAATGGCGCCGATGCGCCCGTCCATCATGTCGCTGGGCGCCACGATGTCCACGCCCGCCTGGGCCTGCACCAGCGCCTGCTGCTGCAGCACCGCCACCGTCTCGTCGTTCAGGATGTAGCCGCTGTCGTCCAGCAGCCCGTCCTGGCCGTGGGTGGTGAAGGGGTCGAGTGCCACGTCGGTCAGCAGGCCCAGCTCGGGGAAGCGGTCCTTCAGCGCCCGCACCACGCGCGGCACCAGGCCGTCGGGGTTGGTGGCCTCGCGGCCGTCGGGCGACTTGAGCTGCGGGTCGATCACCGGGAACAGCGCCATCACCGGCACGCCCAGCTTCACGCACTCTTCGGCCACCGGCAGCAGCTTGTCCAGCGACAGGCGCTGCACGCCCGGCATGCTGGTCACGTCCTGCACCTGGTGCTGCCCGTCGAGCACGAACACCGGCAGGATGAGGTCGGCGGTGCCCAGGTTGTGCTCGCGCACCATGTTCCGCGTGAAGCTGTCGCGGCGCAGGCGGCGCGGGCGGCTGGCAGGGTAGGGCGGCAGCGGAGGCAGGTGGAAGGAGCTCACGGCGTTGCTTTCTGCGGTAAGGCCGGCTCAGCTTCTGGTTTGCCCTTGTACCCGGGCTGTAACAAAGGCTGAATCAGCGACTAAAATCACACCCGGATGGTAGCCGCAAGGTGTCCATCCCCTGCTTTTCCTCCCTGAGCAGGTGCCTTGTCGACAAGCACGGCAAGGTTTTGCAGCCCCGGCCGGTCCGGGGCTCTTCTTTTCATGGCTTTCATAATGGCCCGATGAGTTCCGCATACCTCTGGGTCAAGGCCTTCCACATCGTTTTCGTGGCCAGCTGGTTCGCCGGCCTGTTCTACCTGCCGCGCATCTTCGTCAACCTGGCGCAGGTGCCGGCCGACAGCCATGCCGAGCGTGAGCGCCTGCTGGTGATGGCGCGGCGGCTCTACCGCTTCATGACGGTGCTGGCGGTGCCGGCGCTGCTGCTGGGGCTGTGGTTGTGGCTGGGCTTCGGCCTCAAGGGCGGCTGGCTGCATGCCAAGCTGGCGCTGGTGCTGCTGGTGCTGGGCTACCACCACGCCTGCGGCCTGCTGCTGGGCAAGTTCGAGTCGTTCTCCAACAAGCACACCGAGCGCTGGTTCCGC
The DNA here is from genome assembly GCF_964001545.1 of uncultured Aquincola sp. Taxonomy (NCBI): domain Bacteria; kingdom Pseudomonadati; phylum Pseudomonadota; class Betaproteobacteria; order Burkholderiales; family Sphaerotilaceae; genus Aquincola; species uncultured Aquincola sp. The sequence continues at coordinate 2,792 of NZ_CAXFDV010000164.1, read as the reverse complement.
GTGTTCAACGAATCCGCGGTGATCCTGTTCATCGCCATCGTGCTGCTGGTCGTCGTCAAGCCGTTCTGAGCATGGCGGGCCAGCGCAGTTCGGCCATCCCGCTGGCCTGGGCGTACGCCCTGCTGATCGTCTACGCCAGCCTGTACCCGTTCGGGCCCTGGCGCTGGCCGGCCGGCCATGCGCTGGTCGATTTCATGGCGCTGCCCTGGCCGCGATGGCGCGACCGCTTCGACGAGGTGGCCAACTTCCTGGGCTACCTGCCGCTGGGCGTGCTGCTGTTCGGCGGCGCGGTGCGCAGCGGCAGGCGCGCCTGGCAGGCCGCGCTGCTGGCACTGCTGCTGCCCGCCGCGCTGTCCTACGGCATGGAGGTGACGCAGACCTTCCTGGCCACGCGCGTGCCTTCGCTGCGCGACTGGGTGGCCAATGCGGGCGGGGCGGCCGTGGGCGTGGCCTTGGCCGCGCTGGCGCACCGGCTGGGGCTGGACGTGGCTTGGCAGCGCCTGCGCCAGCGCTGGTTCGTGCAGCAAAGCGCCGGTGCCATTGCGCTGCTGCTGCTGTGGCCGGTGGGCCTGCTGTTTCCGCAGCCGGTGCCGCTGGGCGTGGGCCAGTTCGGCGACGAGTTGCGGCAGTTCGCCATCCAGGCGCTGGTCGACACCCCCTGGGAGACGCTGGCCGACGAATGGCTGGCGCCTTCGGCCGGGCCCGACCTGCCGCTGACGCCGCTGCACGAAAGTGCCGCCATCGCGCTGGGGCTGCTGGGGCCGTGCCTGGTGGTGTTCGCGGTCACGGCGCGTGGCTGGCGCCGCCTGGTGCTGGTGGCCGGCGCGGTGGCGCTGGCCTTCGGCGCCACCACCTTGTCCACCGCGCTGAACTTCGGGCCCGACCATGCGCTGGCCTGGCTCACGCCGGTGAGCCTGCCGGCGCTGGCCAGCGGTCTGGCGCTGGCGCTGCTGTGTTCGCTGGCGGGCCGGCGGCTGGCCGCCGCGCTGGGCCTGATGGCGCTCACCGGCCTGGTGGCGCTGGTGGCGCAGGCGCCGTCGGACCCTTATTTCGCGGCCAGCCTGCAGGCCTGGGAGCAGGGCCGCTTCATCCGCTTCCATGGCCTGGCGCGCTGGATCGGCTGGCTGTGGCCCTACGTGGCCATGGCCTGGCTGCTGTCGCGCATCGCCGCGCGCGACGCCGACCCGGCATAGCCACCCCGCGGTACGGGCCTTGCCGCCGGCACCACACTTGGCAGCCCATCCAACACGAGGACGCTACATGACCGACACCCGGACCGAGACCGACAGCATGGGCGACGTGGCCGTGCCGGCCGACGCGCTGTATGGCGCACAGACCCAGCGCGCGGTGCAGAACTTTCCGGTCAGCGGCCAGCGCATGCCCGCCGGCTTCGTGCGGGCCTTGCTGATGGTCAAGGCCGCCGCCGCGCGGGCCAACGGCAAGATCGGCCAGCTGCCGCCCGAGCTGGCCCAGGCCATCGCGCAGGCCTGCGGCCAGGCGGCCGAAGGCGACTTCATGGCCCAGTTCCCGATCGACGTGTTCCAGACCGGCTCGGGCACCAGCACCAACATGAACGCCAACGAGGTGGTGGCCACGCTGGCCAGCCGCGCGCTGGGCCAGCCGGTGAACCCCAACGACCATGTGAACGCGGGCCAGAGCAGCAACGACACCATCCCCACCACGCTGCACGTGGCCGCCGCGCTGGCGGTCGAACGCGAGCTGATGCCCGCGCTGGAGCACCTGGTGGCCGTCACGCGGCGCAAGGGCGAATCGGTGCACCACAGCATCAAGACCGGCCGCACGCACCTGATGGACGCGATGCCGGTGCGCATGAGCCAGGTGCTGGACGGCTGGGCCGAGCAGGTCAGCCACGGCGCGCAGCAGGTGGCGCATGCGCAGCAGTCGCTGCTCAAGCTGGCGCAGGGCGGCACGGCGGTGGGCACCGGCGTCAACGTGCATCCGCAGTTCGTGGCGGCCTTTCATGCCGAGCTGGCCGAGCTGACCGGCCTGCGCTTTGCGCGCGCGCCCAGCTTCTTCGCGGCCATGGGCTCGCAGGATGCGGCGGTGGCGATGTCGGGCGCCCTCAAGACGCTGGCGGTGGCACTGACCAAGGTCGCCAACGACCTGCGCTGGATGAACAGCGGCCCGCTGGCCGGCCTGGGCGAGATCGAGCTGGAGGCGCTGCAGCCGGGCTCTTCCATCATGCCGGGCAAGGTGAACCCGGTGATCCCGGAATCGGTGGCGATGGTGGCCGCGCAGGTGATCGGCAACGACACCACCATCACCATCGCCGGGCAGTCGGGCAACTTCGAGCTGAACGTGATGCTGCCGGTGGTGGCGCGCAACCTGCTGGACAGCATCGGCCTGCTGGCCAATGCCAGCCGGCTGCTGGCCGACCGCGCCATCGCCAGCTTCCGCGTGAATGAGCCGCGGCTGAAGGAGGCGCTGGACCGCAACCCCATCCTGGTGACGGCACTGAACCCGGTGATCGGCTATGCCAAGGCTGCGCAGATCGCCAAGCAGGCCTATAAGGAGGGTCGGCCCATCCTGGACGTGGCGCTGGAGCACACCGACCTGCCGCGCGAACGCCTGGCCGAGCTGCTCGACCCGACCCGACTGACCGAAGGCGGCTGACCCCGCAACCCGCGCCGGCGCCGCCGCCGCCGGAGCCGGAGCCGGAGCCGGAGCCGGCTGCGTTTACGTTTGGGCACAATCGCCGCCCTGCGCAGCATGCAGGGGAGGGGACATGCCCGGTCAGCGGTTCAGCGACATCAACAGGTGGCACATGGCGT
>NZ_CAXFDV010000163.1:0-7079 GCF_964001545.1 uncultured Aquincola sp. | reverse complement strand
TGTCGATCCTGGGCGCGATGCAGGTGAGCGAGAAGGGCGACCTGGCCAACTGGATGATCCCGGGCAAGATGGTCAAGGGCATGGGCGGCGCCATGGACCTGGTGGCCGGTGTGCCGCGCGTCATCGTGCTGATGGAGCATGTGGCCCGCAAGAAGGACGGCACCACCGACCTCAAGATCCTGCCTCAGTGCACCCTGCCGCTGACCGGCGTGGGCGTGGTCAACCGCATCATCACCGACCTGGCCGTGATGGACGTGACCCCGCAAGGCCTGAAGGTGGTGGAAATCGCCCCGGGCGTGACGCGCGAAGAGCTGCAGCAGAAGACGGGTGTGCCGCTGCAGTGAGTGATGGAGGCGGCCGGCGCGAGCGCACCGCGCTCAAATCGCCGGCTGCTGCCCGCGGCTCGCGTGCCAGAACGCAAGCACGTCCAGGCTGCCGCCGTCGGCTCTGTAGTAGATGAAGTAACGGATGCGTCCCAGGTAGAGGCGGCGAACGCCGGGGGTGCGCGACCCTTTGTAGGGTGATCCGATGCCGGGCTGCTCCGCCAGCAGCGCGACGGCCTCGCCAAAATCCGCGGCCACCGCGCCTGGCGCGGCAGGACGATGGGTTGTCCACCAGGCGGCTGCCTGTCTCACTTGCGCCGCAGCCCTGGCCGCGATACGCACTTGCAGCGCCATGTCAGACGTTAGCGCGGCAAGGAAGACAGCAATTCGTCGAGCGGCACGGTGTCGCCCCGCTCGACCTGGGCGATGGCCTCCAGCAGTTCATCTTCCTGTAGTGGCGACAGGTAGAAGCCCTCGTCCGCACCGCGGCTGACCACGGTGACGACGGTTCCTTCAGGCAATTGCACGCCCTCCAGGACAATCTGGCCGTTGACGACGGTGCCGGTGGCAACTTGCATGGGCACGATGGTACTGTGAGTCTGCGGCGTGGTCAGAACCTACAACGAAGCCCCGCCGCAGACCACGATCTGCTGGCCGGTGATGGACGCGGCGCCTGCCGAGAGCAGGAAGGCGGTGGTGGCGGCTACCTCGGCCGGCTGGATGAAGCGGCCCATCGGGGGCAGCTTGGGCTGCACGCCCGCGCGGGCGGGGTCAGCCAGCATCGGGGTTTGCGTGGCGGCGGGGGCCACCACGTTGACGGTGATGCGCCGCGGCGCCAGTTCGGCGGCCCAGGAGCGGGCCATGGCCACCAGGGCGGCCTTGCTGGCCGCGTACTGGCTGCGGCCGGGTGATCCGGTGGCGGTGCGGCTGCCGATGAGCACGATGCGGCCGCCTTCGGGCATGTGGCCTACCAGCGCTTGGGTCAACGTCTCGGCGGCGGCCACGTGCAGCTGCCACATCGTGGCGCCATCGGCTTCCTGCAGCTCGCCCAGGCAGCCGGTCTTGAGCACGCCGGCCGCATGCACCAGCGCATCGCAGCGCAGACCTTTCAGCGCCTGGGCCAGCGCCGGCCGATCCAGCAGGTCGACGGGCCGGTGCTCGTAGCCCGCATGCTGCAGCTCGGGCGGCCGCCGGCTCAGGCCCACCACCTGCCAGCCCTCGGACAGCAGCCGCTGCACGATCGCCAGGCCGATGCCGGAGCTGGCGCCGGTGACCACGGCCGTCGGGCGCATGCTCACCTCACTGGCCGCGCTGGCTGGCCAGCAGCGCTTCGTGGCGCTGCAGCAGGTCTTGCGCCGAAGCAGCATCCAGTGCCAGCAGCGGCGGCCGCAGCCGGCGCCAGCCGTCGTGCCCGGTGCGGGCGGCCAGCAGCGTCTTCAGCGACGCCATCTGCGCATAGACGGAAGCCAGCGTGCGCATGGCCACCACGCGCGCCTGGGCCGCTTCCACCTCGGCCGCACGTGCGGGGTCGGCATGGTGCCGGTAAACATAGGCCAGGTCGGCGGCCACCAGATTGGTGGTGGCGGTGATGGCACCGGCACCGCCCGCGCGCAGCAGCGGCAGCATCAGCGGGTCGGCGCCCGACAGCACCGCAAAGCCCGGGAAGCGATCGACCATCGCGGTCATGTTGTCCAGCTTGCCGGCCGAGTCCTTGATGCCGACCACGGTGTCGGGGTAGCGCGCCCGCAGCCGCTCGATCAGCCCGAACGGGATGGGCAGGGCCGATACCTGGGGGATGTGGTACAGCACCACGCGCAGCCGCGGGTCGCCCACACGCTCGATGGTCTCGGCATAGGCGGCGAAGAGGCCCTCTTCGCTCACGTCCTTGTAGTAGAAGGGCGGCAGCATCACCACCGTGTCCACGCCCATCGACAAGGCATGGCGCGTCAGCTCCACCGTCTCGGTCAGGGCGGTGACGCCGGTGCCGGGCAGCAGTTGCTGGGGTTGGAGGCCACCTTCGATCGCGGCTTCCAGCAGGGCCTTGCGCTCGCCGGTGGAAAACGAATTGGCTTCGCCGGTGGTGCCCAGGATGGCCACGCCGGTGCAGCCATCGGCCACCAGCCTGCGGCAGTGCTCGACGAAGCGTGCATGGTCGGGCCGCAGCTCGGCATCGACCGGGGTGAGGGCAGCGCAGAAGACGCCGCGCGGATGAAGGTCGTTGGCCATGTCGGTGGTCCTCAGAAGGCGGCTTGGTAGATCGCGCGGATCTGGTCGCGGCTGATCTCGCGCGGGTTGTTGTCCAGCAGGCGGCGGATGTTGAAGGCCTCGTCGGCCATGGTGTCCAGGTCGTGCTCGGGAATGCCCAAGCGCGACATGCGCATCTCCACGCCCTGCTGCGCGCACCACTGGCTGGCCCGGTCGACGATGGCGGCTTCGCGAAGGTCGTCGCCCAGGCCCATGGCGCGCAGCACGGCCTGCGTGCGTTCGGGTACCACAGGAGCGTTGAAAGCCAGCGTGTGCGGAAAGATCACCGCGCACGACAGGCCGTGGGCGATGTGGTGGCGCGTGCCCAGCGGATAGGCCACTGCATGGCCCGCCGTGGTGTTCACCGGCCCCAGGCAGATGCCCCCGTACAGCGCGGCCAGCGCCAGGCCCGCGCGGGCCTGTGCATCGCTGCCGTCGCGCACCGCGGCCGGCAGGTGCTGGCCCACCAGGCGGATGCCTTCCAGCGCGTACAGGTCGATGGCCGGATGCGCCTTGCGGTTGGTCAGCGCCTCCACGCAGTGGGTCATCGCGTCGATGCCGGCGGCGGCGGTAGGCGAGGCGGGCACGCTCATCGTCAGCGCGGGGTCGACGATGGCCAGGTCGGCCAGCATCAGCCGGCTTTGCACGGCCAGCTTGTTGCGGGTGACGGGGTCGCTCACCAGCGCCCGCATGCCCACTTCGCTGCCGGTGCCCGCGGTGGTGGGCACCTGCACCAGCGGCAACCGCGGTCCCAGCACCTTGTCGGGGCCGACCACCTCGTGCACCGTCTGCGCGCCCAGCGTGAGCACCGCCACCAGCTTGGCCACGTCCATCGCGCTGCCGCCGCCAAAGCCGACGATGAGGTCGGGCCTGGCTTCACGGGCCAGCGCAAGCGCCTTCTCGAGGTTGGGCACGTCGGGCTCGGGCACCACCTCGCCGAACAGAATGACGTCGCCCGGCAGGCCCAGCAGGTCCACCCGCTGGGCATTGAAGGCGTCGGCCACCACCATCGGCCGGCGGGCGCCGCGCTCGCGGGCAAAGGCGGCCAGGCTGGCCAGGGCGCCGGTGCCGAATTCGACCGGCGGCAGCACCAGGGGTATGCGATGGGCCAGGGGATTCATGGCTGCTTCCTCATCGGGGTGTGGCGGTCACTCGGCGCGGATGTGCGCGTCGTTGATGATCTTGGCCGAGCGCGCCATGTCTTCCTTCTGGAACTTGACGAAGTCGGCGATGGTGCCGGGCGTGAGCAGCAGGCCTTGCGACTCCAGCCGCTCGCGCATGTCGGTGGCCAGGGCCTTGTTCACCTCGGCATTGAGCTTGTCGGCCAGCTCGGGCGGCAGGCCGGCCGGCGCCCACAGGCCGTACCAGCTGTAGAACTCGTAGCCGGGGATGGTCTCGGCCACGGCCGGCACGTCGGGCAGGCTGGGCAGGCGGCTCTTGGCGGTGACGGCGATGACCTTCAGCTGCCCGGCCTTGGCAAAGGACGACGAGCCCAGGATCGGATCGACGAAGCCGTCGATCTGGCCACCCACCAGGTCCTGGTAGGCCGGTGCCGAGCCCTTGTACGGCACGATCAGGTACTCGATGCCGCCGGCGCGGCGCAGCAGCTCGGTGGACAGGTGGCCGGCCGAGCCGGTGGAGCCGATGGCAAAGCTCAGCTTGCCGGGGTTGGCCTTGCCGTAGGCCAGCAGCGACTTCACATCGGTGATCGGCAGGTTCTTGTTCAGCGCGATGGCCAGCGGCGCCTTGGCCACCAGCGCGATGGGCGTGAAGTCCTTGACCACGTCGTAGGGCGCCGCCTTCATCGTCATCGGCGTGGTGGTGTGGGTCGAGGGCGAAAACAGCAGCGTGTAGCCGTCGGCCTTGGCCTGCTTGACCGCCACCGCGCCGATGGTGCCGGCACCGCCCGGCTTGTTGTCCACCACGATGGTCTGGCCCATCTGCTGGCCGAGCTTTTGCGCCAGGGCGCGGCCCACGGTGTCCAGCGTGCCGCCGGGCGGGAAGGGGATCACCAGCGTGATCGGCTTAGCCGGGTAGGGCTGCGCCAGCGCGGTACCGGCGGCGATGGACAGCGCCGCGCCGATGGCGGCGGCCAGGAAGGTCTTGCGGTTCATGGTCTTGTCTCCGGTGCGCCGGTCAAAGCCGGCAAGGTGTTGTGAATGAAAGAGTCATACGTTGAAGGCTTAGCCAGCTACGACGGCCCCGAGTCATGCGTGCACATCCGTGAGGGTGTGGGCGAAGCGTTGACAGGGGGAAACGCAGGCCGGGTATTGAGCCGCGTAATACATGCCCCGCGGCGAGAGCTGCGGGTGGTCCGGGGTGCCGAGGCTGTCGGAGAGAGCCGAAGGCCACACCGTGCCTGCCGCCATGGCAAGGCAGGCATGGACCCCGCGCGGTCACAGACCCCGCGCATGCGCGGAAACACCTTGCACGGAAACCGGGAGATCCCGCGACCTTCTGCACCGCGCTGGGAAGCGTCGGGTGCAGAGCGCATCGTGAAGCCTGAGGGCGTACGACGATGAACGACAGGCGCGGGAAGTCGGATCGTGGCGTAGTACCGCAGAAGCGGGCGAACAAAGCTGTGGGTGCAATCCCTGCGGTGGCGGAGCCGGTGGAGGGAAGGCCGCGAGCCAAGGGAAATGCCTTCGTGGCGCGCATGTCCCGGAGAACCAGCCGGGTCTACGACGTGCAAACGGCGCTCGATGGCATACGACAGACGGCACGAGGCCGTCGCGATGCGAGGTTCGACAACCTGCTGCATCACATCTACGCCATTGAACGGCTGAGGGCGGCGTACCACGCGATCAAGCGTGACGCTGCTGCGGGCGTCGATGGTCAGACCTGGCACGGGTACGGCGAGGCGCTGGAAGAGAACCTTCTGGACCTGTCCGACCGGCTGGCCCGAGGGGGGTATCGCCCCCAGCCTGCGAAGCGGGTGTACATCGACAAGGCCGACGGGAGTAAGCGCCCATTGGGCGTGCCCGCGCTGGAGGACAAGCTCGTCCAGCGCGCATCGGCCGAAGTCCTTGGTGCGATCTACGAGCAGGACTTCCTCGGGTTCAGCTACGGGTTCAGGCCTGGGCGAAGCGCGCACGACGCGCTGGACGCCGTGGCGGTGGGTGTGACGGCTAGGAAGGTGAACTGGATCCTCGATGCGGACATCAGCAAGTTCTTCGACACCATCGAACACGACTGGCTGATCAAATTCATCGAGCATCGCGTGGCTGACACGCGCGTGGTGCGGCTGATCAAGAAATGGCTGTACGCGGGCGTTCTGGAGGATGGCAGGCTGACGCAGAGCGAAATGGGGACGGTCCAGGGCGGGAGCATCTCCCCGCTCCTGGCCAACATCTACCTGCACTACGCGTTCGACCTGTGGGTCAAGCAGTGGAGGGAGCGCCACGCCCGAGGTGACGTGATCGTTGTGCGTTATGCCGACGACTGGGTCGCCGGGTTCCAGCTCCAAGGCGATGCCGAGCGCTTTAAGCGCGCGGTTGCCGAGAGGCTGGAGCAGTTCGGGCTGAAGCTGCACCCTGACAAGACGCGGCTGATCGAGTTCGGGCGCTTCGCCCGGGAGAACCGTCGCCGCGAGGGACGGGGCAAACCGCAGACCTTCGACTTCCTGGGCTTCACGCATTGCTGCGGGACGACCAGGAAGGGCAAGTTCATGGTGCTGCGGCTGACCAGTGCCAAGCGCCTGCGCGCCAAGCTGCAGGCGGTCAAGATCGAACTGAGACGGCGCATGCACCACAGCGTTCCCGAGCAGGGCCAGTACCTGCGCGCGGTCGTGGCTGGGCATGGCCGGTACTTTGGCGTGCCATGCAACGGCGCGCGGCTCAGAACATTCCGCCACCAGGTGGCTGGGCTGTGGCATCGCACTCTGTGCCGCCGCAGCCAGAGCCGCAGCGTACGCTGGCGACGCATGTATCGAATGATGAAGCACTGGCTGCCTATTCCAAAGATCTGCCACCCGTACCCCGGCCAGCGTCTGATCGTCATCACCCAAGGCAGGAGCCGTATGCGGTAGTGCCGCACGTACGGATCTGTGGAGGGGGTGTCGGGTGACTGGCATTCCTACTCTGACTTTGTCGTTGTGAAAGTCAGCGGGCGGCGCCGCTTTGCCGCAGGGCGTCGATCTGCGCGGCGTCATAGCCCACGCTGGCCAGCAGGTCGGTGGTGTGTTCGCCCAGCCTGGGCGGCTGCAGCCGCACGCCGGCGCGCCGGCCGTCCAGCGTGAAGGGCAGCAGCGTGGTCTTGGCCGTCTGGCCGGCGCGTTCGCCATCGGTCAGCACCACGTCGGCCAGGCCGCCGCTGGCCAGCAGGTGCGGGTCGTCCAGCAATTCCTCAGGCCGGCGGATGGGCGCAAACGGCAGGCCGGCGGCTTCCATCAGCTCCGCCAGTTCGCTGGCGGGCCGGTGGGCCAGGCGCTCGGCCAGCGTGCGCAGCAGCTGTGGCCGCAGGTCCACCCGCTGGCGGTTGGTGGCCAGCGCCGGGTCCTGCAGCAGGTCTTCC